>JAMNXK010000435.1 GCA_023653245.1 Tagaea sp. | reverse complement strand
GACGACTTGCGTCGCCTCGCCTTCGCGCATCAGCCCGTGATCGACCAGGATGCACACGAGCTGATCGCCGATGGCTTCGTGGATCAGCACGGCGGCGACCGAGGAATCCACCCCGCCCGACAAGCCGCAAATCACCCGGCCTTTGCCGACTTGCGCGCGGATGCGTTCGATCGCCTGGCGACGGAACGCGGCCATCGTCCAATCGCCCGAGCAGCCGGCGACGCGATGGGTGAAGTTCTTGAGCAAGGCGGCGCCGTGCGGCGTGTGCACGACTTCCGGATGGAACTGGACGCCGTAGAACTTGCGCTCGTCGTCGGCGATGGCGGCGAAGGGTGCCCCTTCGCTCGTCGCCACGGCGCGGAAGCCCGGCGGCAACGCGACCACGCGGTCGCCGTGGCTCATCCAGACTTGCTCGCGTGTCCCCGACTTCCAGAGACCATCGAACAAGATGCAATCGCGCTCGATGGCGATATAGGCCTTGCCGAATTCGCGATGGTCGGAGCTTTCGACCTTGCCGCCGAGCTGGGCGCACATCGTCTGCTCGCCGTAGCAGATGCCGAGCACCGGCACGCCGGCCTGGAACACGAAATCGGGCGCGCGCGGCGTGTGGCTTTCGGTCACCGAGGCGGGGCCGCCCGACAGGATGATCGCCTTGGCGCCATAGGCCTT
Source organism: Tagaea sp. (assembly GCA_023653245.1). The sequence goes on along the minus strand of JAMNXK010000435.1, from coordinate 2,775 downwards.
CAGCTTCTCGACGGGGGAGTTGAACGGATGGATTTCGCAGTAGACGCCGCTCTCGCGCACGCGGCGCGCGATCAGCTGCGTGACTTGGCTGCCGAAATCGAGAATCAGGATTTTGTCGGACATGGCGACGTTTACCCCGTGCGCCGGGCGGCGGCAAGGCCCGGGGCGCTCAAGGCACGGCCCAAATCGGGCCAGCCATAGGCGACTTGCGCCACGTCGACGCCCCACAGGCGCTCGCGGCGCGCGGCGACGAAGGTGCCGCCGACGCGCTCGTAGAAATAGCGCGCCGGATTGTCGTGCAACACCCAGACATAGGCCTGGTCGAGCGCGCGCTCGCGCAAGCCCTCGAACGCGCCGGCGAGCAGCGCGCGCCCCACGCCGCGATTCTGGTGGTCGGGATGGACGTAGAGCGTGAACACCTCGCCCGAGCCCAGCGTCACGCCGGTCTGCATGAAAGGCGGGCGCGAGGGCCGGTCTTCGATCCGGCTGCGACCGAACCCGGTCACGCCGATCACGCCGGCATCCGAGTCGAACGCGACCAGGATCGGCGAATGAAGGGACTTGTTCTTGATCTGATAGGACCATTCCGCGGCTTGGCGGTCGTAATCCATGCCGACCAGCGTCTTGGGCGGCAACAGTCCGGCATAGGTGGCGCGCCAGGCGTCGACATAGACGCGCGCGATCCCGCGCACGTGACCGAGCGTGGCTTTGAGCAGAACGAGGCTCATGCCTTGCGTTCGAGCACGGCGACGAAGAACCCGTCGGTGCCGTCCTTCGCCGGGCTGAGCGAGACATCGTCGCCCGCGCGCGCGAAGTCGGGATGGCCGGCGAGGAAGGCGTCGGCCTGGGCCTCGTTCTCCTCGGGCAGGATCGAGCAGGTCGCGTAGATCAGGCGGCCGCCGGGTTTCACGAGGCGCGCGGCACTGTCGAGAATGCGCGCTTGCTTGGCGGTCAATTCGGCGATCTCGGCCTTGGCGAGGGTCCAGCGCGCGTCGGGATTGCGCCGCCACGTGCCCGTGCCGGTGCAAGGCGCATCGACCAGCACGCGGTCGAACGCGGCCTTGTGCTTCTTGACCCAGGAATCGCGCTCGTTCTCCAGCGCGCGGCGCTCGACATTGTGCACGCCCGCGCGCCGCAGCCGCGTGGTCGCCCCTTCCAAACGCTTGGTCGAGGTGTCGCAAGCGACGATCTGGCCCTTGTTGTCCATCGCGGCGGCGATGGCCAAAGTCTTGCCGCCCGCGCCCGCGCAGAAATCGCACACGCGCATGCCCGGCTTGGCGTCGACCGCGACGGCGACCATCTGCGAGCCTTCGTCCTGGATTTCGACCAAGCCGGTCTTGTAAGGCTCGGTCGCCATCAGATTGGCGCGCTCGTCCACCCGCAAGCCCCAGGGCGACAGCTTCGTGGGCGAGGCGACGATGCCCACGGCCTTCAGCGCCTTGCGGGCGTCGTCGCGCGTGGTCTTCAGGATATTGACCCGCAGATCGAGCGGCGCTTCGTCGCCCATCGCCGCCATCTCGTCGCGCGCGTCTTCGCCGTAGCGCGAAACGAAACGCTCGGCCGCCCAAGGCGGCAGGTTGAATTTGACCCAGTCGGGCTGCTCGGGATGCTCGATCGAGCGGCCGGAAAGCGCCGCCACGCTCGCCTGTTCGTGCGCTTGCAACGGCGGCGGATCGTAGCGCTCGCCCGAGAACGCCTTTTCGATGCGCGACGCGTCCCACCCGTCGACGATGGCCAAATGCGCGAGCGTCCAAGTCCGGCCATTGGCCATGAAGGGCACGCGCGCCGCCCCTTCGCGCACGCGCGCCATCCACCATTCGAGCTGCGCGCGCCGGCGCAGCACGCCGTAGAGCAAAGCCGCGACCGCCGTACGGTCCTTCGAGCCGATGAAGCGGCGCGCGCGGAAATAGTCGTTGGCCAAGCGGTCGGCCGGCGCCTTTTGTTTGTGCACCAGGTCGAGGATCTCGATCGCGGCGGCGATGCGCCCGCCGGGCGTCATGCCGAGGAGCCGCCCGAGTAATTGGGCGCTTCGCGCATCAGCGCCACATCGTGCACGTGGCTTTCGCGCAAGCCCGCATTGGTGATCTTCAGGAAGCGCGCGTTCTTGCGCAGATCGTCGAGCGTGGCGCTGCCCGTATAGCCCATCGCCGCGCGCAAACCGCCCACGAGCTGATGGATCACGGCGCCCACGGGGCCTTTGTAGGGCACGCGGCCTTCCACGCCCTCGGGCACCAGCTTGAGCGTGTCTTTGATTTCCTGCTGGAAATAGCGATCGGCCGAGCCGCGCGCCATCGCCCCCACCGAGCCCATGCCGCGATAGGATTTGTACGAGCGGCCTTGATAGAGGAACACCTCGCCCGGCGCTTCGTCCGTGCCGGCGAACAGCGAGCCGATCATCGCGCATTCCGCACCGGCGGCCAGCGCCTTGGCGAGATCGCCGGAGAATTTGATGCCGCCATCGGCGATCGCGGGCACGCCGGCCTTGGCGGCGACCTCCACGCAATCCATCACGGCGGTCAGCTGGGGCACGCCCACGCCGGCGACGATGCGCGTCGTGCAGATCGAGCCCGGCCCGATGCCCACCTTGATGGCGTCGGCACCGGCGTCGATCAGCGCCTTGGCGCCTTCGGCCGTGGCGACGTTGCCGGCGATGATCTGGGTGTAGTTGCCGAGCTTGCGGATCGCCGAAACGGCGCGCACCACGCCTTCGGAATGCCCGTGCGCGGTATCGACCACGACGATATCGACCTCCGCGTCGAACAAAGCTTCGGCGCG
>JAMNXK010000024.1 GCA_023653245.1 Tagaea sp. | reverse complement strand
GCAATCGCCCGCGCGCACGGTCACCTCGCCGGCATGGCCGGCGAAGCGGAATCTGAGCCAGCCCTTGAGCACGAAGACGACATGCCCCGTCATGTCGTGCCAATGCCAGCCGGTCTCGGCCGGGAAGGGTTTGATCGCGCGGATATGCTTGGCGCCGACGCGTCCGCCCGTCGCCTGCGCGAGACCGAGATCGCGATACTCGACATCGGCGCGCGGGCCGTCGCGGGTGAAGGGCGCGTCGGCCGCGACCAAAGCGAGCGCGCTCAGCGCTTGCGCCAAGGGCAGGGGGCCGGCGTAGCCGGGGGGCGGGTCAGACGGCACGGGACAGCGCCTTGACCGGTGCGGCGGCGCGCGCGCGCAAGGAATCGCGGATCGGCCAGACGGCGGCGAGCTCCTCGGAGGCGGCGGCCAGCGTGCGCGCGAAGGCGGCGCGGCGCGATGCCGGGAAGCGGCCGAGGGGGCCCGCCAGGCTCAGCGTGCCCGCGACCGGGGCGCCGGGATCGGCTGCGGCGCGGAACACGACGGCGACGGCGGCCGTGCCCGCTTCGCCTTCCTCGATCGCGGTGCCGTAGCCGCGCGCGCGGGCTTCCTGCAACGCCGCCCGGAAGGGTTCGAGCGCGCGGATCGCGTTGGGCCCGAAATGCGCGGGCGTGGCGAAGCGCGTCGCGCCGACGATGCGCAGCGCTTCTTTCTCCGGCAGCGTGGCGAGCCACGCTTTGCCGACGGCCGTGGCGTGCAGCACGACGTTGAGCCCGGTATCCGGATCGTAGCGCAAGCCGTGGCGCGCGCCTTGCGCCTTGGCGACCCAGACCATGCCTTCGTTTTCGACGATGGCCAGGCGCGCGAGTTCGCCGCTTTCCGCCGCCAGCCGGTCGAGGATCGGCTGGGCGACGTCGGTCAATCCGATTCCGGCGAAATGCCGCAAGCCCAGCATCGCGAGCTTGAGGGTCAGGGAATAGCGCGCGCTCGCCTCGTCCCGGCGCACGAAACCTTTGTCGAGCAGCAGCACGAGCAAGCGATGGACGGCACTTTTCGGCATGGCGAGGCGCGCGCCGATATCCGTGACGGCGAGCGCGTCGGGACTGGCGGCGAGCAGCTCCAGCAGATCCAGGCTGCGTTTCGCCGCGGATTTTCCGGCGCCGGCCATACCGATCGATCCCCCCAAAATCGGAACGCTGTTCTAGTTTGCTGAGACCCCTGCCACGAGTCAAGGTCCGCGCGTACAATCGCCGACGCATGGCGTTGTTTCGAACCTTCAAGCTCGCGTCGCTTTGCCTCGCCGTGTTGCTCGCGGGGCCGGGGCTCGCGGCGCTGTCGCGCGCGTCGCAAGGGGCCGATTGGCGCACGGCCAGCCGCGAAGCGCTGGGCTTGGCGCCCGATCCGGCTACGCATCCGCAAGCGATGATCCGCGTCTATGGCGCGCGCGCGCTGGGCTGGCGCGGCGCGTTCGGGGTTCACACTTGGGTCGCGTTGAAGCCCGAAGGGGCGCCGAGTTGGACGACCTACGAGATCATCGGCTGGCGCTCGCGCTGGGGCGGGGACGGGTTGGTGGTGACCCAAGGCGCGCCCGACCGGCGCTGGTTCGGCGCCGAGCCCGAGCTCTACGCGCATCTGGAGGGCGAGGGCACGCAACAAGCGATCGCGCGCGCGCTCGACGCTGCACTCGCCTATCCTTATCGGCGCGAATACGGGTTGTGGCCGGGCCCGAACTCCAACACGTTCACCGCCATGGTCGCGCGCGCGGCGCCGGAATTGCGCCTCGATCTGCCGCCGACCGCGATCGGCAAGGATTATCTCGGCGAGACGCGCTTCGCCGGTGCGGCCACCAGCGGCACGGGCGTGCAGATCTCGCTGTGGGGCTTGCTGGGTGTGGTCGTGGCCGCCGAGGAAGGGATCGAGCTCAATGTCGCGGGCCTGACGTTGGGCGTCGATCCGCTCGGGCTTGGGTTGAAGTTCCCGGGCATCGGCCGCATCGGGCCGCCGGAGAATCCCGCGCGCAAACCCTAGTCTTTCGCGGGTTGTTCGGCGCGCGGCTTGCGGGTAGGGAGAGGGCATGGACGCCCCCATCCACTTCGACAATTCCTATGTCCGCCTGCCGGCGCGTTTCCACGCGCGCCTGGCGCCCACGCCGGTCGCGGCACCCAAGCTGCTGCGCGTCAACGACGCGCTGGCGCGCGATCTGGGCATCGATCCCGCGTGGCTGGCGAGCGAAGACGGCGTGGCCGCGATCGCCGGAAATTCGCTGCCCCCGGGGGCGGAGCCGCTGGCCATGGCCTATTCGGGCCATCAATTCGGGCATTGGTCCGGACAACTTGGCGATGGGCGCGCGATCTTGCTGGGCGAGACCATCGGCATCGACGCCAAGCGCTACGACATCCATCTGAAGGGCTCGGGGCGCACGCCGTTCTCGCGCGGCGGCGACGGGCGCGCCGCACTCGGACCGATCTTGCGCGAGTTCCTGGTGAGCGAAGCCATGCACGCGCTGGGCGCGCCGACCACGCGCGTGCTGGCGGCCGTGACCACCGGCGAGCAGGTCTTCCGCCAGGAGGGCGCGCTGCCCGGTGCCGTGCTCGCGCGCGTGGCGCGCGGCCATATCCGCGTGGGCACGTTCGAGCATTTCGCGTCGCGCGGCGACGACGAAGCCGTGCGCCTGCTCGCCGACTACGCGATCGCGCGCTTCGATCCCGAACTCGGCGATCGGCCCGACCGCTACCGCGCGCTGCTCGACGCCGTCGTCGCGCGCACCGCGACGCTGATCGCCAAATGGCAGGGCATCGGCTTCATCCACGGCGTGATGAACACCGACAACATGTCGATCTCCGGCGAGACGATCGATTACGGCCCGTGCGCGTTCATGGACGTGTATCACCCCGGCACGGTGTTCAGCTCGATCGACCATCAGGGGCGGTACGCCTACGCCAACCAGCCGCGCATCGCGCAGTGGAATTTGGCGCGCTTCGCCCAATGTCTGCTGCCGCTGTTCGACGGCGACGAGACGGCGGTGGTCGAAGCGGCGCAAGCGTCGATCGACGCGTTTCCGGCCAAGTTCGACGCGGCCTACCACGCCGCGATGCGCGCCAAGCTCGGCCTTGCGGGCGCGGAAGAAGGCGACCGCGCGCTGATCGCCGCTCTGCTCGAGCATATGGCGGAGGCGAAGCTCGACTTCACCAATACGTTCCGCGGGCTTTCCGAGGGCGTCGTTCCCGAAGCGCTCGGCGATTGGAAAGACGCTTGGGCGGCACGGCGCGGGCCCGCTTCCACGCTCGGCGTCAATCCCGCCTATATCCCGCGCAATCACCGCGTCGAGGCGGCGCTGGCGGCGGCCGTCGCGGGCGATCTCGCGCCCTTCGATCGGCTTCTTGAAGTGGTTCGCAAGCCTTACGAAGCCCGCGCGGAATTCGCCGCCTACGCCAACCCGCCCGAAGCGCACGAGATCGTCGAAGCGACGTTCTGCGGGACTTAGAGCGGCGCCGGGCGGTCCAGGCTGTCGCCCCAGACGCCGCGCAATTCCTCGGCGCGTTCGGCCATCCGATCGAGCGTGGCGTTTTGCTCGGCTTCTTTGGTCCGGCCGAACAGCCAAGGCAGCAGCGCCGCCACGCCGGCCGCCAGGACGATTCCGCCCAAAGGCGCGGCCCAGGACAGAAATTCGAGATGGACGTCGCGGTCGCTATGCAGCAGACCCGCGAGAACCACCGGGGCGGCGAGCGCCGCCGCGATGGTGGCGCAGCACGCCGACATCAGACGCGGGCGCGCGGTTTCGAAGGCGTAGATCACCGCCAAAGGCAGGCTGATTCCGGCGACATAGGTGAGCATCACCGGGCGGATCAGCGCGACGGCGGCGCAGACGGCCAGCATGATCGCCACGGCCAGAACCAGGCCCATCTTGCTCGACGGTTTCGCGCGCGCGGGCTCGGCCATCGTCAGCGCCCCAACATGGTGAACAGCATGGCCAGGAACCCGAGCGAACTCGCCAGGCTCAACCCCACATACGACACCGCCGTGCCGCGCTCGCGCCCCATCAAGCGCGCGTAGATGAGCAAGCCCTCGCGGTTGGCCAGCGCGGTGCGGATCGACTCGTACTCGCGCTTGGCTTCGGCGAAGTCGCGCTTGTCCTTGGCGATCGTCTCCTCGTCCAGGACCACGTCGACCATCGAGGAGATCGAGCCCGACTTGGCGTGCGCGAGGGCGTCTTCGCGCAGCCGCTCGCGCGTCTTCGGATGGTTGATCTCCTCGATCAGCTTCTCGGCGTTGCGCAGGCAGATCTGGGCGAGCTTGGGCAGTGCTGCGGCGCCCGCTTCCGTCTGCAGCCGGTTGGATACCTTCAAGACCTTGGGCGCGCCCTTCTTGTCGGCGTTGGCGAGGTCGTACCAGGGGGCGAGCACGTCGTCGGGGATCTCGGCCTTCGCGCCGAGGAAACCCACCATGTGCCGGTCGAGCTGCGGCCGCGCGGGGTCGGCGCAGGCGTCCTCGATCGGCTTGACGAGTTCGAGATGCGAGAGCGTCCATTTGCCGTCGAGCTTGGGCGACAGACACGGCGCGTCGGGATTGAGCTTGTAGAGGGCCGCTTCGAGATTGTCGCCCGAGCGCTCGTAGGCGCGCTCGATCTCCTCCAGCTTTTTGGCGGCGATGTCGACCAGGCCGAATTCGCCGGCGGTGCGCAGCCAATGGCTCACCAATTTGCCGCGCAGCGCCTCGCCGAATTCGGTCCATTTCGCGGTGTCGCCCGCGATCTGGCGCAGCAGCGCGCCGACGCCGGACGGGTAGAAGGACAAGGATTTGTAGCGGATCGGGCCCGACGGATCGCAGCGGATGATCGCTTTGGCGAGGGCGATGTCGTCGTCCTCGCGGCTGGGCGCGGCCGCGTCGCCCGCGCTTTTCGCGACGGCGGCCTGGGCGAGCTCCTTGCCCGCCATCGCCGCCGCGCGTTTGGGATCGTTGGCGACCAGCCATTTGTCGAGTTCGCCCGAGCGCACCAAAGCCATCGCTTCAGCTTGGTTCGCGTGCATGGCGAACGCGGCTTCCTTGGGCCCGTAGCAGGTGACCGGGCCGACGCGGATCGACATTTGCCGTTTGCCGAGATTGCGGACGTTCTTCACCTCCGGCTTGCGGCCACCGCACCATTCCGACAGCGTCTGGATGTTCCAGCGCTGCTTGACGTCGTCCTGCAGCAGGCCTTCGACCGCGTCCTTGATCTCCATCGGCATGGCGCCCATGTCGATCATGCTGGCGATCGAGCCGAATTCCAGGCGCCGCCGCGTGAAGTCGGACGGGTCCATGCCTTCGCCGGGCAGGCGTCCCGAGGCGAGGCAATAGAAGGTCGCGCCGAGGGCGAACATGTCGTCGGCGGGGGCGACCGGTCCCTTGGCGATCGGGCTGGCCAGCGCGCGCTGGATCGGCTCGAACGCGGCGGGCTGGTCGTAGCCGGGCGGGCAGAGCGTGCACGGGCCCAACGCGAGCAGCAAATACCGGCTGTCCTGTCCGAACAGATTGTCGGGCCGGATCGAGCCATGGCCTTCATGCGCGTCGGCCAAGCTCTGCAAGGCCGAGATCGCCGGCTTCAGGAAATTCTTGATCAGCGTCTGGACCGGATAATGGCCCCAGAGCTGACGCGGCGGCGGGCCCATCAGCGGCCGCTCGAACACGAACGCGTAGCGGTCGCGCTGGCCCGCCACGCGCAACGGCCCGTGATGGAACAGCCGCAACATCCCGGCGCGTTCGATCTCGCGCACGCGACGCGCCGAGTCGACGCGCGGGCCGGGCAGGTCTTCGCATACATAGGCAAGCAACGGCACGTCGGCGAACTGCGCGTGCCGCGCCACATAGGCGGCCGCGTAAGGCCGCGCGAACGCCGGCAGCGCTTGGCCCAAATCGACGACGTGTTCTTCGCCGAACGGTATGCGCGTTTGGGATTGTAGGCCGCCGCCGTCCACCACAGTCACTCGCCCCGATGTTCCGCCCGAGAGCGAGCAATCGCAAATCCGGGCGGGCGTGACAAGCGCGAAGCGCTACGTATGTACGCCTAAAAATTCGGCTCAGCATGCATCGCAAAATGCGAAACGGGCGCGGCCGGAAAAGCCGCGCCCGCCCGCCTCGTCGACCCGCGGAATTACTGCCCTTGGCCGAGCGAGTAGCCGGGCGCGCCGTCGAAATTGCAAAGATGCTCGGTCTTGATGAAATCCGTGTCTTGCGCGGCCAAACGCAACTGTATTTCGGCGATCGCCGCTTTGCCGAGAACGGCACCCTTCTTGGCCATGTAGCGGCAGCGCCAATGGTCGGTCTTGAACGTTTCGGGCAAGCCGCCGGGCCACACTTTCACGCCGCGATTGGTGATCATGTTGAGCTCGAGGCCGGCGGTTTCGGCGGCCTTCATCTGGGCCGCGAGATGATCGGGATTGGTCCCGCGCCAGTGGACGAACACGTCCACGCCGACCAGCTCCTTGACGGCCGGCAGGCGGCGCGGCGGTGCGGCGAGAGTCATCCGCGGCGCCTCGGCCGAATAGGCGACCGGCTGGAAGTGGCGGGGCGTCTGGCCCAGCCGTGCGATCACCGCGTCGGCGAAGGCTTGCGTGCCGACGCGCGTCTTGGACTTGCCGTCCTCGAAGATGTCGGCGGTGTGCACGCCGTCTTCGATCGTGCGGAGCCAGGCGTTGTGCAGGCGCGCGGCGGTCTGCGGCTGCCCGACATGCACGAGCATCATCACCGCCGACAGCAGCAAGCCCGACGGGTTGGCGATGTCTTGGCCCGCGATGTCGGGTGCCGAGCCGTGGATCGCCTCGAACATCGCCACGTGCTCGCCGACATTGGCCGAGCCCGCGAGGCCGACCGATCCCGCGATCTCGGCGGCCACGTCGGACAGGATGTCGCCGTAGAGATTGGGCATGACGATCACGTCGAAGCGGCCCGGATCGTCGGCGAGGCGCGCCGCCCCGATATCGACGATCATGTGGTCCTTCGCGATCGCCGGGAACTCGGCGCCGATCTCGTCGAACACCTTGTGGAAGAGGCCGTCGGTCAGCTTCATGATGTTGTCTTTGGTGAAGCAGGTGACCTTCTTACGGCCGTTGGCGACGGCGTATTCGAAGGCGTAGCGCACGATGCGTTCGCAGCCCGGCCGGGTGATCAGCTTCAAGCACTGGAAGACCTCGTCGGTCTGCCGGTGCTCGATGCCGGCGTAAAGGTCTTCCTCGTTCTCGCGCACGATCACCACATCCATCGTCGGATGCTTGGTGGCGACGAACGGCGCGTACGCCACGCAAGAGCGGACATTCGCGAATAGGCCCAGCGTCTTGCGGATGGTGACGTTCAGGCTCTTGAATCCGCCGCCTTGCGGGGTGGTGATCGGCGCTTTCAGAAAGACCTTGGTCCGGCGCAGCGAGTCCCAAGACGCGTCCTCGATGCCCGAGCTGTGTCCCTTGCGGTAGACGCGCTCGCCGATATCGATCGTCTCGACCGCGAGCGACGCGCCGGCGGCGTCGAGCATCTTGAGGGTCGCGGCCATGATCTCCGGGCCGATGCCGTCGCCATGGGCGACGGTGATCGCGACGGGGGCGGGGGCCACGAGGTTTTGGGCGGCAAGCGGGGCGGACTGGACGGTCATGGGGGGAACTCCGTTGTTCGATGGCCCGGAGATAGGCCCTCCGCCGCGATTCTTGAAATTGATAGTTCGTGCATCTATCATTTAAGAACGCAATAGATGGAGCGCCGACATGGCCGCGCGTTTGAACTTGGATATCGATCTGGTGCGCGGCTTCGTCGCGGTCGCCGAGGCACGCAGTTTCAGCCGCGCGGGCGACCGCCTGTTGCGCTCCCAAAGCACCGTAAGTCTGCAGATCAAACGATTGGAAAACATACTGAAACGACGCTTGTTCGATCGCACGCCGCGGGCCGTCAAATTGACCGCCGAGGGGGCGGCGTTCTTGCTCGATGCGCGCCGCCTGCTCGACGCCAACGACGCCGCGGTGGCGCGGCTGATCGAGCCCGATTTGCGCGGGCTGGTGCGCCTGGGAACGCCCGAGGACTTCGCCACCCGCCATCTGCCCGACGTGCTCGCGCGCTTCTCCAAGGCGCATCCGCATGTGGCGCTGGAGGTGACGTGCGATCTCACTCTCAATCTTCTGGGGCGGTTCGAGACGGGGGCATTCGACCTGGTGCTGGTCAAGCGCCAGCCTTCGTCGCGCGCCGATGGGATCCGCGTCTGGCGCGAAAAGCTGGTCTGGGTCGCGGGCGGCGCGTTCGAACCGGCGGCGCGCGAGAGCTTGCCTTTGGTCGTGTCGCCGGCGCCTTGCGTCTACCGCAAGCGCGCGACCGAGGCGCTCGACGCCAAGGGCCGCGCCTGGCGCGTGGCCTATACTTGCGCGTCGCTGGCGGGCCAGACGGCGGCGGTGCGCGCGGGGCTCGGCGTCAGCGTGCTGCCGCGCGACATGGTCCCGCAAGGTTTGCGCTCGATCGAAGGGCACGGAATGCCCAAGCTCGACGACAGCGAGATCGCCGTGCTCGACGCGGGCAATCTTTCGACGCCGGCGCGGCGCCTGCGCGAGCACATCGTGCGGTCTTTGGAGGAGGGCGCCTAGCAGCCTGCTAGAGCAGCTTGCGCGAGGGCAGGTCTTTGTCGCGCAGCGATTCTTCCGCCATCCAGCGGGCCATGTCGGCGATTTCCAGGCGCACGTCGCGCGCCAGACCGTCGAAGCCGGCCTTGGCGATCAGCCAATCCATACCGTCGTCGGTGCGCATGGCTTTCTCGACGTCCCGGACGAGCGAGTCGTCCGGTCCCAGGACCGCCGCCATGGCGCGCAAGACGATGTCGTTCTGCATGCTTTCGAATCCAAGAGCCGACAACTGTATGAAGAATCGGTCCCGAGTCGGTCAACAGATCGGCGCGCGGCACCCCGCAGCACCCCGCCGCGAGCGCATTGACCTTTGCCCCGAAACGAGGAAACTTGCGCCCGACGCCAGACAAAGAACGGGTTCGAAGATGCGGAATGCGAAGATGGCGGCGCTCGCGATGGCGCTCGCACTGGGCGGAATCGCGGGCGCTTACGCTCAAACCCCGGGCGCCTGCCGGCCCGGTCCCGAAGCGAAATGCGCGGGCGCCAATCTGGAAGGGCGCGATCTGCGCGGGGTCAACCTGCGGCGCGCGGATTTCAACGGCGCCAAATTGTCGGGCGCCAATCTGGCGGGGGCCGATCTGGGCAACGCCGATTTCTCGGGGGCCGATCTGCGCTTCGCGAATCTCGGCGGTGCCGCGCTGTTCGGTACCAAGCTGGTGGGGGCGAATCTGACCGGCGCGGGGCTCCGCTTCCAAGACCTCAAGTCGGACACCGACGTGAGCCGCGCGCTGATGCCCGACGGGAAGATGTGCGCCGAAGGCTCGGTGGGCGATTGCAAGAATCCGACGACTCCGCCGCGTCGTTAGGCGCGATGACCGCGCCCGATTCCGCGCCAGATTCCGCCATAGAGGCCGCAAGGCTGCGCAACGAGCTGGCGCGCGAGCGCGCACTGCTGCGCGCCGTGCTCGACAACATGGACGAAGGCGTGGTCGTCTCCGATTCCGGCTTCAACATCGTCGCCTACAACAAGCGCTTCCTCGATCTCTACGCCGTTCCCGATTCCGTCGCCGAGGCCGCCGACCCCAAGCGCGAGCTCACGCGCTTCATGGTCGCGCGCGGCGCGCTGGACGTGCAGGCGGCGTTCCGCAGCTGGCGGGCGGGCTTGGCGCCGACCTCCTTCGAGGTGCCGCGGCCCGACGGGCGCACGCTCGAAATCCATTCGAACCCGATGCCCGAGGGCGGCTTCGTCTCGACCTACGTCGACATCACCGAGCGCAAGCACGCCGAGCGCGACTTGATGCTGATGGGCAAGCGCGCGGAGGCCGCCAACGAGGCCAAGTCGCGCTTCCTGGCGGCGATGAGCCACGAGATCCGCACGCCGATGAACGGCGTGCTCGCCATGCTCGAGCTGCTGCAGCACACCGAACTCGACGGCGAGCAGAACTCGATGGTCGAAGTGGTGCGCGACAGCGCCTCCTCGCTGCTCAAGATCATCGACGACATCCTCGACTTCTCGAAGATCGAGGCGGGCAAGCTCGATCTGGAAACCGTCGACCTGTCGCTCGTGTCGATCGTCGAAGGCGTCGCCGAAACGCTCGCCCCCCAAGCGCGGCGCAAGGAATTGGCGCTGTCGACCTTCGTCGATCCGGCGATCCCGCGCGCGCTCAAGGGCGACCCGGTGCGGCTGCGCCAGGTGCTGTTCAACCTCGTGGGCAACGCGATCAAATTCACCGAAGCGGGCGAGGTCTTCGTCAGCGCCGAAGCCGTTTCGGGCGCCGCACCCGGGACGATCCGCGTGTCGGTGCGCGACACCGGCATCGGCATGTCCGAGGCGGCGAAGGCGCGGCTGTTCCAGCCCTTCAGCCAAGGCGACAGCTCGACCACGCGGCGCTTCGGCGGCACGGGGCTGGGCCTGTCGATCTCGATGCGCATCGTCGAGCTTCTGGGCGGACGCATCGACGTCGAGAGCGAGGAAGGCAAAGGCTCGGTCTTCTCCTTCGTCGCGTCGCTGGCGCCGGGGCGCGAGATGCCGCCTCTGCCCGACCTGACCGGCAAGCGGATCATGATCGTCGACGACAACCGCTCGATCCGCGAAGCCTTCGCGATGTATCTGCGCGCGGCGGGTGCGGCGGTCGAGATGCGGCCCGCCGGCAAGCCGGCGCTCGCCGAGATGGAGCGTGCCGCGCGCGACGGCGCGCCGTATCACGCCGCGCTCGTCGATTTCCGGCTGCCCGACGTCGACGGCATCGTGCTGGGCGAGGCGATCCGCGGCACGCCCGATCTGTTCGAAACGCGCCTCGTGCTCGCCACCGCCTACGACGAAAGCGGGCACCGCAAGCGCGCCATCGAGCGCGGCTTCGACGCCTATCTGCTCAAGCCCGTGCGCCGGGAATCGCTGCTGCGCGCGCTCGCCAACGAGTTCGGCCCCGCGAGGCGCGACGCGGCCGCGGCGATCGCGGCGCTGCCGGCGGCCGCGAACGGCACGCGCATCCTGGTCGCCGAGGACAACCCGACCAACCGCGCCGTGGTCAAGCGCCAGCTCGACCGGTTGGGCTATGTCTCGGTCGTCGCACCCGACGGCAAGCAGGCCTTCGATCTGTGGCGGGCGGACAAGTTCGACGCGATCCTCACCGACGTGCACATGCCCGCGATGGACGGGTTCGAGCTGACCAAGGCGGTGCGCGAGACCGAGCAGGGCACGGGCAAGCGCACGCCGATCGTGGCGTTGTCGGCCGCGGCGATGACGGGGGAGGCGGAGCGCTGCCTCGCCGCCGGCATGGACGAGTTCGTGCCCAAGCCGGTCACGCTCTCGGCGCTGGGCGGCGCGCTGGCGCGCGCGCTCGGCACGGCCGAGGCGGTGCCGATCGAGGACGAATTCGCCGGCGACGGCGGCGCGCTCGACGTCGATACGGGCGTGCTTCTTCGGCTCTACGGCGCCCAGCGCGAGGACATGACCGAGGTCGTGAACCTGTTCCTCGACAACGCCGCGCGCCAGATCGCGGCGATCGAAACGGCGATCGCGCAAGGGGCGGTCGACGACGCGCGCGAGACCGCGCACGCGCTCAAGGGTGCCGCGCGCTCGGTCGGCGCCTATGCCATGGGCGACGCGGCCGCGCGGCTGGAGACGGAATTGCGCGCCGGCCGGGTCTCGCCCGCTTCGCTCGAAACGCTGCGCGCGCGGCTGGAAGCCGCACGGCCGATCCTGATGCGGGCCCCGCTGGCGCGCGACGGGAGCGGGCCGTGAGCGATCCGCGCTACGCCAAGCTCGGCGTCCTGGTCGTGGACGATTCGCCGGTCGTGCGGGCGATGGTCTCGCGCATGCTCGAACAATTGGGCTTCGGGCGCGTCGCGTCGGCGGCGGACGGCGAGGCGGCGCTCGCGCACGTCATCGCCGCCGATCCCGCGCCCAATCTGATCGTCTGCGATATCGGCATGAAGCCGATGGACGGCATGAGCTTCGTGGCGGCGTT
>JAMNXK010000434.1 GCA_023653245.1 Tagaea sp. | reverse complement strand
TGCCGAGCGGATCGAATGGGTCGATATCGCGGCCCCCGGCCAACCCGAAGCCGTCGCGGCCGATCTGACGCGCCGCGCCGCGTTGGCGCGGTTCCATGTGCGGGCGGCGGACGGCACGCTGGTTTCGGGCGCGGCGGCTTTTGCGGCCCTTTGGCGCACGCTGCCGGCCTGGCGCGTCGTCGGGCGCGTCGCTTCCTGGTTCCCGATCGCGCGCGCGCTCGAATTTCTCTATCGGGGTTTTTTGAGGCTGCGCCGCCGGCACGCGTCCGAACAGTAAAGAACATTCGCCCAATCGCGCGCCCACTTCTTGCGCCAAACGAAAGCCCGGCCGCACACTGCGCAAATCTTCGAGGGCAGGTCGGATTTCTTGCGCATTTTGGGCATGGCTGGACGTCGGAGCTTTTCTCTGTCTTCACGAGTGTCGTCGTTCTCGTACGCAAAGCAAGATCAAGGCGAGTGGATCAAATGCTTGCTTGCCCCATCGCCTTCCTCCGGGTTCAGAGCGAGACCTATCTCGATGTCCACGAAACCCGGGGCAGTCCGACACGCGGGAAACCCGGGGAACGAAGGGGCAAAAGAGGGCAAAATGGCCCGTTTAGGCCCGCCGCGCGGCGGCGCCCAAAAATGCCGAAAACGCCTTATTCTTCAGAGGGACCGGATGGTGGGCGCTACAGGGATTGAACCTGTGACCCCTACCATGTCAAGGACGCGAGAATTCGGCCTAGTGCGTTGGCAGAGCGCCGATTTCAGCCGGTCGCGTTGGCGGGCTGCACGGCTGGTGCACGGGTCGCCGGCGCCAGACGCGGGTGCGCCGCGCCCCAGACCAGCGCCACGTCGGGCTCGTGGCTGGAGTGCATCAGCTTCGTGTAGCGCATCACCATCCGGTCGTCGCGCCACCCGCCCTCGGTCTTGAGCAACAGCAGATTCCGCCCAAGCGCGTAGAACCACGTGGCCCAGCTATGCCGCATCGCGTGCGGCGTGAACATCGGCACCATGACCGGGTCCCCGGCTTCGTCCAGCGCCGGACGCCCCTGCCCGTCCACCGCCGCGACCATCAGCCCCGCCGCCGCGCTGAGCGCGCGCCAGGCGGCGTAGTCGAACTCGTAGGACCCCGAATCCTGCCCGGTGCGCTCGGGCCAATCCGACCCGTCGTCGCGCCGGAACACGCGGCCCGCGCGCTGCGGCTGCGAGGCCAGCGCCGCCACGACCGCCGGCGGCAACCCGGCCTCCCGGTCGTCGCCGTTCTTCGTGTCGCGCAACAGAACGCTGGCTCGTGCCAGATCCACATCGGCCCAGTCGAGGCTCAGCGCCTCGGACAGGCGCGCGCCGGTGCCGAACTGGAACACCAGCAGCGGCTTCAAGTGAGGGCGCGCCGCCTGGATCAGCGCCAGCGCCTGATGCGGCGCGATGAAGGGGATCGTCGCCTTGCGCTGTTTCGGCAGATCGAACACGGGCACCTGCAAGCCGGTGCGCTTGGCCATATGCGTGAGCACCGCGACCAGCGGCGTGGTGACGGTGCGGCGCTTGGTGTCGGGCGCGGCGTCCACGCCCACCATTTCCTCGATCAGGCGATCGACCGTGTCTTGATCGATATCGGCGATCCACACCGCGCCCATCGCCTCCTTGAGCCGATCGAGATAGCGCAGGGTCTTCGCCGAATAGGGCGCGCGCGCGCCGTGTTTCAGGTAGTGGTCGACCGCATCGGCGAAGGAAATGCGAGTACGCTCGCGCTGCTTGGCGCGCTCGGCGGCCTCGGGATCGAGCCGGGCCTGAAGTATTTCTTTCTCGGTCGCCGTGCGGGCGATTTCGGCGATCCGGCGGTCTTCGGTCTCGGCGGATTTGTAGACCTCGACGCCTTGGAAGGCGCCGCGGATGTACCAGACGCGGCCGCGCTGGAAGAGGGTGAGGGACATGGGCGGAGAGACTCCAGGAGGGCGGTGAAGTCGTCGGGCGTGAAGATAAACCGCTTGCCCGGCCGGCGATAGTGGGGGTGGGTCTTGAGCAGGCCGAGGAGCACGCGCTTCGAGCAGCCCAGGCGGATCGCGACTTCCTCGGCGAAGAGCGGCCAAGGCAGCGCATCGAGCGGCAGGGCGGCGATCTCGGCAAGCGGGGGGCGGGTCATGCTTTTGGACCCTCCGGCGGATGCATCCAGTGCGTCACTACAACCCCCGTCAAGCGACCCCAATGGGGCTGGCGCCACGCTTCGCCATCCCAGTGGACTTTTACGGTCCGGCCTTGGACGGTGGGATGGTCTTTGTCGTGCCACCAAACATCAATACAGGACCCATCTTTCGGCGCGGTCTCGATGGGTTGCCAGCCCGGCACCACGACCATGCTGTGCCCAAGGACGTTGATCGGATCACTGGCCATAGCTGGGCCCCCACCAGATGAGCCAGCCGCGCACGATCCCGTCCTCGGGAGCCTCGTGCGCGGTCCGCAGCCAGGCCTCGAACGCGGGCCAGGATTCGAACCCGTCCGCGACCGCGAAGGCCTCGTTCTGGGCGCCAGTCATCGGAACCCCGTCGATCGTCCGCTCCGCATACCAGCCGACAGGCGTATTCAAAAACTTGACCGACATGCGCTGCACCGCCGCGCACGGCACGCGCTTGATCAGGCGGCACGCCTTGGTGCGCATGCCGTAGTACAGGCTCAGCGTTTCGCCGACGCGCGGCGGCCGGCGCTTGCCCTCGACCCGGAAGGTGTGCGGCTTGGCGCCGCTCTCGATCAGCGGCACGAACCGCTTCTGGAAGTTCAGCGCGGGCATCACGGCGCTCCCTTCTCGCGCGGGTTGAGTCGCGCAACCGCTTTGATCGCCTCCCGCGCCTCGCCTTTCACGGCCAGGTAGTCGAGCACTTGGTCCAGCGTTTGAATCTGCCAGGGCCGATAACCTAGCATCATGTGTGCGAGGGTTGTTTCGTTAACCTTGAGGTCGCGCGCGACCTCGCGCTTGGTGAATCCGCTCGCTTTCATGGCCGCGCCCAGATACCGGCCGATGCAGCGCTCGGTATTGAGCGGCACGATCAAGGTGACTTCGGTCATCGCACCACCTTGGCCGGCAGGGCGTTGACGGCGATCAGGGCCTGGTGCTGGGCGAAGGTCACGCAGCCGTCGCGGCGCAGTCCCGCCTTCGCGCGGAGCACGAGGGCTTTCAACTTGCGCACGTCGCGCGCGGACGGGTGCGGCACGGTCTTGAGCGGCGGCTTGGTCTTGGCGGGCTGGGACATCTTCTCGGTTCCTTTCGTGTCGGTGGCGGGAGAGTTCCGGGGTGGGCGCGCCGCCGGGGTGACGGCCGCCCCTTGGGCGCGGGTTTGCAGCCGCGCGCGGGCCGCCCGGTCAGCCGCCGCCGGCATGGGGAGGAGTGGCCCCAGCCGGCGGATCGGTATCGAGCTTGCGCGCGATCGCTTCGGCGATGCGCAGCATCTCCGTTTGGAACCCCGCCGCGGCGATGCGCGCCAGGTT
>JAMNXK010000433.1 GCA_023653245.1 Tagaea sp. | reverse complement strand
GGCGGAACCATGCCGGACGAAAGTCAAGCCTTTACCCGCGCGTCGATCCTGGTTCGCCCCCGCAGATGGTGGAGGCGCCGGGCACTGCCCCCGGGTCCGCATCGGCTATTACGCAAGCCGTTTATCGTCATAGCCGGTTGCCCGGCCCGGACAATATAGGCGCTTGGCGGTTCCGGGGAAAGGGGGCGGGGGCTAAACTCCCGTCTCACGCAACACTCCTGTCGAGTCGCCCCATGCCGTCCGTCAGCCCCGAGCAACAAGCCGAAATCGACGCCGCGCGCGCGGCGCAGGCCTCCACCCGCCGGCCGACCGTGGCGGCGCTCGAAGAGCTCCTCTATTCGGCCCTGCCGGTGCTCGACCACGGCTTCGTGCGGGTGATCGATTATTTCGGCGACGACGCCGCCATCGTGCAGGCCGCGCGCGTGTCCTACGGCAAGGGCACCAAGAAGGTCTCCGACGACCGCAACCTCATCCGCTATCTGATGCGCCATCGCCACTCGACGCCGTTCGAGATGTGCGAGATCAAGCTGCACGTGAAGCTGCCGATTTTCGTGGCGCGCCAATGGATCCGCCATCGCACCGCCAACGTGAACGAATACTCGGCGCGCTATTCGATCCTCGACCGCGAGTTCTACGTGCCCGTGCCCGAGCAATTGGCCGCGCAATCGACGTCCAACCGCCAGGGGCGCGGCGACTTGCTCGAAGGCTCGGCGGCCGAAAAGGCGCTGGGGGCGATCGAGAATCTTTCGGCCGAGGCGTATCGCGTCTACGAGGAATTGCTCAACGAAACCCGCGACGGGCGCACGATCGTGCCCGACGCGCCGGGCCTGGCGCGCGAGCTCGCGCGCATGACGCTGCCGACCAACTACTACACGCAATGGTACTGGAAGATCGACCTCAACAACCTTTTCCATTTCCTCAGTTTGCGCGCCGATTCCCACGCCCAATACGAAATCCGCGTGTACGCCGACGTGATCCGCAAGGTGGTCGAGCGCTGGTGCCCGATCGCCTACGAGGCGTTCGAGGATTACCGGATGACCGGCGTGGCCGTCTCGGGCCCGGGCATGGCGGTGGTCAAGCGCTTGCTCGCCGGGGAAGCGGTCACGCAGGAAAACTCCGGCCTCGGCAAGCGCGAATGGACCGAGCTCATGGCGACGCTGGGGCGCTAGCCCCTCGCAATCGGCGCGCGGCGGGGCCATATCCGGGTCCATGACCGACGATCGGGAATTCCACTGCGCCGACGTGGGCGAACGCAATCGCCGTCTCGCCCACTGGGCGGGCAAGCACATGGGCTTCGCGGGCGCGTGGCTCGACGCCTACGCGCACGAAGTCGCGGCCGCCGATTACGAGGCGCCGGGCAGCGAAGACGTGGTGCGCAAGATCGCGGCCGATTTCGCCAATCACGGCGTGGCGATCGACGCGCCGGCGATCCGCGCGCAAATCCGCCGCTTGGGCGGGTGAGCCGCGGCGGCGGCCTTGGACGTCGCGGAGCCGCCACGCCCGGATTCAAAAAGGACGCGGCGGCCCCGGTGAAAAGTCGATTTCGCGGTCCAACTCGGCGTGCGCCACGCCCGGAACCGACAGCGCGCGACTGACGTCTGCCAAACGGCCTTCGACGATCAGGACCGGCGCGAGCTCTCCCCCGCGCACGTCCAAGCCCAAGCTTTCCAGCTGCGGGCGCATCGCGGAAACGACCACATTGTTGGCGGCACGCTGTCCGTCGATGGCGGCCCGCCGCATTTCTTGGCGGTTCGCGAAACGTACGGCCTTGCCCTCCGGTATGCGCCCGGCGGACGCGGGCGCGGCCAAGGTGACGATCGCCCGGACGCGGGCGTCGGGACCTTGCTCCGCCAGCGCCCGCTCCAACGCGACCACCGCTTTGGCCTTGATGTCCATAGCGAGAGTCTATCACTGGGCCGGAGCGCGGACCAGTTCAGGCGATGCGTGTGAGGCCCGCGCCCTGACGCTCGCGCGGCAGGCCGAGATCGAGGCATCCCGCCAGCAGCATATCCGCGACGTCGCTCGCGGCGATGTCGGGATGCCGCTCCACGATCAGCGCCGCGAGGCCCGATACCAACGGGGCGGCCATCGACGTGCCGTTCCACGCTTCGTACCCGCCACCCTTGACGCAACTCCACACGGCTTCGCCGGGCGCCACCAAGTCCGGAACCGTGTGGGTGAGCCCGGCCACGTTGATCGTCCCGCCGCCGCTGAAGCCGGCGACCTTCCGGTCTTGCGTCGAAGCGCCGACCGACAAAGGCTTGGCGTAGTTGCCGGGGCTGCGAGAGGTCGAGCGGCCTTCGTTGCCGATCGCCACGACCGGCACGATTCCGGCGGCGTAAGCCATATCGACGACCGCCTCCATGCCCGGCGCGTATCCGGGGATGCCGCCCGAAAGATTGATCACGGAAATCTCGGGCTGCGCGGCGGCCCACTCGAAGGCCAGGATCAGGTCGGACATATAGCCTGGCAAGCATACGACGCTGACGACCCGCGCGCCCGGTGCCGCGCCCACGGTCCGGCCGGCGGCAAGCCCCGCGACATGCGTGCCGTGCCCCCGATCGTCCCGAGGCGCGTTCAGCGCTTGCGTCGTTTTTGCCGCGCCGTCGGCTTTGACGCCCGGATCAAGCCGGCCCGTGAGTTCGGGGTGGTCGGCGATACCGGTGTCGAGGATCGCGATGGACGTGCCCTCGCCCGAGCCGACGCTGCCTTTCGCGCGCGCGGCCGGAAGGCCGAGTTCGGCCAAGTGCCACAGGTCGGTTTGCGCGTCGAGCGTCGTCTTGGCGCCGAGGCCGATCGCGGGCTCGATCAAACTCAACGGGGAATCCTCGATCAAATCCATGTTCGGCATGTCGGCCGCGAGTTTTCTGGCCTGCTCGACGGTCATTTCCAGGAGATCGAAGCCCGAGAGATCGAACCGCGCCAGTTTTCTCGGCACGCCCGCGTGTGCGAGTTCGCGGGCCGCGCGCAGCGCCGTCCGGGCCGGTTTGCGGTACTCGGCCGGCAAGGCGCTCACGATATCGCCGAGCCATTCGGCGAGCAGCTTGGCGCCGCCCTCGCTCCGCGCGGCGCGCACGCGCGCGAGTTGGGATTTGCGGTGTTTTCGGCCGACCTTCGCTTGCGCCGAAGCGGAGGCCATATCGACGGAAACGCTTTTCGGCCGGAGCAAATAGCGCAATGATTCCTCCTCCAGGAATATTTCAGTGATGATAATCGTGAAAAGATGGGATTCCAAGCGCCGAATCGCACCCGGACCCGCGTCTTCGGACCGGATGCCGAACGCTACTGCGGAATGCCGGGCTGCGCCGGCTGACGGCGCGCGGGCAAGGGCGGCGCCAAAGGCTGCGGCGGCTGGTTGGCCGCCGGTTGGGCGGCGGGTGCCGGCGCCGAACTTTGCGGCGCGGGCGCGGGTGCTGCGGCGGGCGGGGCGGCCGGCGCCATGCCCGGGGCCATTGTCGGTGCGGCCGGG
>JAMNXK010000432.1 GCA_023653245.1 Tagaea sp. | reverse complement strand
TTGCCGCGTTTCGAGGACGATCGGCTGCTGCGGGGCGCGGGGCGTTTCGTCGCCGATCTGGCGCCCGCCGATGCGCTGCATGTCGCCTTCGCGCGCGCGGTCCAAGGCCCGGCGCGGCTCGTCCGGGTGGAGGCTTCGCGCGCCGTCGCCATGCCGGGCGTGCGCCTGGTCCTGACCGGCGCCGACACGCAAGGGCTGGGCCGTGCTGCGGTGAATCGCTTGGTCGAAAATCTCGACGCGGGCGAATGGCCGATCCTGGCGCGGGATCGCGTCGCCGCGGCGGGCCAGGCTGTGGCGCTGGTCGTCGCCGATACGCCGGCACAGGCGCTCGACGCCGTCGAAGCGATCGAGATCGAAAGCGAGCCGCTCGATGTCGGCCCCGAAGCGCCGTGCTTCTCGCACGCATCGACGCGCGGCGACATCGATGCGGCTTTCACGGCGGCGGCGAAGATCGTTCGGGTGGAGCTGGCTTATCCGCGCGTCGCGCCGATGGCGCTGGAACCGCGCGCGGTTCTGGCCTCGCAGTCCCGCGACCTGCTCACCGTGCAACTCTCGACCCAGACGCCGCATCGCGCGCGCGCCGATTTGGCGGCGATCCTGGGAATCGCCGAGTGCGCGATCCGCGTGGTCGCGCCCGATGTCGGCGGCGCGTTCGGCGGCAAGGCGTCGCTCGCACCCGACGAAGCCGCCGTGGCCTTCGCCGCCACGCGGCTCGATCGGCCGGTCTTGTGGGTCGCCACGCGCTCGGAGGAGTTCGTCGCCGGGCCGCAGGGCCGCGCGCTCGAACTCAAGGGCGAGTTGGCGCTCGCCGCCGACGGGCGGTTCTTGGGCTTGCGCGCCGACATCGATTCCGAACTCGGCCATTGGCTGACCTATTCCGCCACGGTGCCCGCGCGCAACGCCGCGCGCATTCTGCCCGGACCCTATCGCATCGACGCGATTGCGCTGAACTTTCGCGGGCGCCGCAGCGCGCGCCCCGCCGTCGGGATCTATCGCGGCGCGGGACGGCCGGAAGCGGCCATGCTGATGGAGCGTTTGGTCGACGAAGCCGCGCGCGCGCTCGGCGTCGATCCGATCGGCTTGCGCCGCATCAATCTCGTTCCGGCGGGCGCGTTCCGCGACGCGGCGGATTTCGCGGGCCTGCTCGACGCCGCCGAACGCACGATGCCGTCCCGGCGCGGTCCGCTGCACGGCGTGGGCGTCGCCCTCTATGTCGAACCCTGCGGCCAGGGTGCGGAGAGCGTCACGCTGCGCCACGACGGCGCCGGTCGCTTCACCCTGGCGACGGGCGCGACGGCGCAAGGCCAGGGGCGCGAGACGGCCTATGCCCAGATCGCGGCCGAGGCGCTGGGCGTGACGCCCGACGCGGTCGCGGTGCTTCACGGCGACACGGCGGTGACGCCGACGGGCGTGGGCGCGCTGGCCAGCCGCTCGACCGCGATCGGCGGCAGCGCCGTGCTCCAAGCTGCCGAGCGCCTGATCGCCGAGATCGGCCAAGGCGGTTGGGCGAAAGCGCCCGAAGGCCAAGTCGCCGTGAGCTACACCGCCCCCGACGAAGCCTGGGCGAGTGGGGCGGTCGTCGCGTCGGTGACGATCGACGCGGAGACCGGCGTGCCGAACGTCGAGCGCCTCGTGTGGATCGACGACGCGGGCACGGTCGTCAATCCGATGCTGGTCGAAGGCCAGCTGCGCGGCGGACTCGCGCAAGGCCTGGGCGAGGCGCTGCTCGAAAGCTTGGTGTACGATGCGAACGGGCAACTGCTCTCGGGTTCGCTGATGGACTACGCCGTGCCGCGCGCCGGCGGCATTCCGGCGGTCGAACTGGTTTCGCGCCCGACGCGCTCGCGCAACAACAAGCTGGGTGCGAAGGGCGTGGGCGAGGCGGGATGCATCGGCGTGCCGGCGGCGATCGCCAACGCGATCCTGGACGCGCTGGCGCCGCTGGGCGTCGCGCGTCTCGACATGCCGATGACGGCGGCGAAGATCTGGCAAGCGATAGGCCAAGCGGAGAAGACGCGATGAAATACGACCGGACCCAAGCCAAGACCTACGCGCGCACCCACATGAAAGGCGTCTGGGCGGCCGCCTTGACGCCCTTCAAGGATGGCGATCTCGCCATCGACGAGGCGGGCTTCGCGCGCAATATCGAGCATTGGATCGGCAAGCTCGGCATCGACGGATTGTTCATCGCGGGCAAGCAGGGCGAGTTCTTCTCGATGAGCTTGGCCGAGCGCAAGCGCAGTTTCGAGATCGCGGTCGAGGCGGTGGCGGGGCGCGCGGGAATCATCGTGTCGTGCTCCGATCAGAACATGGACACGGTTATCGAGCTCGCGCGCCACGCGCAGAAGGCCGGCGCCGATTACATCGTCGTCCACGCGCCGGTGCTGCATTTCCTCAAGGAACGCGACGAGACGCTCCTCGCCTACTACGCGCATATCGCCCGCCAGGTCGATATCGGCATCGCGCTCTGGAGCCATCCGGATTCGGGCTACCTGATGAGCCCGCAGCTTTGCGCGCGGCTGGCCGAAATCCCGAACGTGGTGGCGATCAAGTATTCGGTGCCGCGGCCGATGTACGCCGAACTCACGCGCCTCGCGGGCGATCGCTTGATCGTCTCGACGGCTTCCGAGGAAGAGTGGCTCGACAACGCCGTCGAGCTCGGCTGGCGGGTCTATCTGTGCTCGAACCCGCCCTTCCTCTACCAGACCGCCGTGGACCGGCGCATGCGCGACTACACCGATCTGGCTTTCGCCGGCCGCGCGGACGACGCCAAGCGCGTGCGCGATTCGCTCGATCCCGTGCGCGACGCGTTCAAGCGCACGAGGCCGGCCGAGAAGCCGCATGCCCACGCCAAATTCTGGCAGGAATGCCTGGGCCAAGTCGGCGGGCGGGTGCGCGCGCCGATGCTCGATTTGACGTCCGCCGAGAAGAAGGCGGTCGAGGCCGCGATCGCGGGCTGCGGCCTGAAGCTCGGTTGAAGGAGGAGAGAAACGCCATGTCGGAAACGCAAACGCCGCCCTTTGCGATGCCCTTCAACTTTTCGAAATGGATCGACGAGAATCGCGCTCTGTTGAAGCCGCCCGTCGGCAACAAGCTGCTGTTCGAGAAGTCGGGGCTGATCGCGATGGTGGTCGGCGGGCCGAACCAGCGCGTCGATTTCCACGACGATCCGGCCGACGAGTTCTTCCACCAGATCAAGGGCGACATGGTCCTGAAGATCGCCGATCGCGGGAAGATCTTCGATCTGCCGATCCGCGAGGGCGAGGTGTTCATGCTGCCCGCGCATACGCGCCACTCGCCCCAGCGCCCGGTGCCCGGCTCGGTCGGGCTGGTCGTCGAGGGCGCGCGCCGGCCGGGCGATCGCGACGGATTCGAGTGGTACTGCTTTTCGTGCGGCGCGCTCGTGCACCGCGTCGAAGTGCCGGTGGCGAACATCGTGACCGATCTGCCGCCGCTCTTCGCCGCCTTCT
>JAMNXK010000431.1 GCA_023653245.1 Tagaea sp. | reverse complement strand
CGCGGGCCGCATGCCGAGCTTGCGCGCGACGGCCAGCGAGGGCGCGTTGTCGGGCAGGGCGCCCGCCGTGAGCCGCGTCACGTCCATCGCGAAACAGAACTCGACCACCCGCGACGCCGCTTCGGCGGCGTAGCCTTTGCCTTGGTGCGGGATGGCGACCCACCAGCCGATATCGCCCTCCTTGCCCGGCCCGTCGAGTGCCACGCCGACGGCGCCGATCGCACCGGCCTCGTCGCGCCGTTCGATCACGAAGGACAACGCACGCACCTCGGCCATCGCGGCGCGCGCGTCGGCGATCCATTTTTCCGCGTTGGCGCGCGAATAGGGATGGGGAATATTCGCGGTCCAGCGCGCGATTTCGTCGTCCACCAGCCAGCGCGCGAGAGCGTCCGCGTCCGCCGGCGACGGCGCGCGCAAGATCAGGCGCGCGGTCTCCAGACGGAGCGCGAGCGGATCCACTATTGCGCGCGCGCCTGCACGCGCACGTGGTTGACCACGCGGCGCACATTGTCGGTCTCGCGCGCGTGCTGTAGCGCCTTGTTGAGCTCGGCTTGCGTATAGGCGCGGCCGAACAGATAGACCGTGCCGTTGACCGCACGGGTGCGGAAATTGGCGCCGTCGACCTCGGTGTCGGCGGCGAACTTCACGCCCAGCTTCTGCTCGATCACCAGGTCGTTGGCCGTGGCGCCGATGCCGCCCTGGTCGGTGACCTGGAGCTCGTTGATGACTTGCGTGACACCCGGCACGGCGCGCGCCAGCGCTTCGGCCCGCGCCTTCATCGCCGGCTCCTTGACGGCACCGGTCAGCATCACGCGCGTGACGTAGACGTCGGTGGAAACGTCGCGGAACAGCGCGCCCGATTCGCCCGCGACCGCGCGGTTGAAGGCGACGAGGATGCGGTTGTCCTCGGAGATTTGGGCGGTGGTGCGCGCTTCGGTCGCCAGGCGCATGGCGGTCGAGATGCCCGGCGGCGCGCCGCACGCGGCCAGGGTCGAGGCGAGAAGCATCGCGGCGAAGGCGAGGGCGGTCTTGCGCATGGTCTTCTCCTTTGGGGTCAATACAGCGCTTCCAGCCGCTCGCCGTACACGCCGCGCACGACGTGCCGGCGCACCTTGAGCGTGGGCGTCATCTGCTCGTTCTCGATGGTGAAGGGCTGCTCGGCGATCACGAAGCGCTTCACGCGTTCGGGCAAAGCGAGCTTCGCGTTGGCGCGCTCCAGCGCCGCGTCGATCGCGGATTTGAGCTCCTTCGAACCCGCCAGCGCGGCGAGATCGGGCGCCACGCCCTTGGCCTTGGCGATGGCTTCTATCGCTTCGGGTTTGGGGACGATCACGGCCACCAGATAGGGCCGTTTGTCGCCATGGATCATCGCTTGGGCGATCTCCGGTTCCATGACGAGCGTGCCTTCGACCTTGGAGGGCGAGAGCATGTCCCCGCCCGAATTCTTGATGAAGTCCTTCTTGCGGTCGGTGATCTTGATCCGGCCCTTGTCGTCGATCTCGCCGACGTCGCCGGTGTGCAGCCAGCCGTCGATCACGGTCTTGGCGGTCCATTCGGGCTCGTTCCAATAGCCCTTCATCACGAGTTCGCCGCGCGCCAGGATCTCGCCGTCGGCGGCGATCTTGACCTCCACCCCCTTGAGCGGCGGACCGACCGTGTCCATGCGTTCGAGCCCGGGCCGGTTCGTGGAAATCACCGGCGCCGATTCCGTCTGCCCGTAGCCTTGCAGCACGCGCACGCCCAGCGCGTGGAAGAACACGCCGATCTCCGGCACCAAGGCCGCGCCGCCCGACACGAACACCTTCAGGCGTCCGCCGAACCGCGCGCGCACTTTGGCGCGCACCAGCTTTTCCAGGATCGCGTCGAGGACGCGCTCGACGAAGCCGAGCGCGTGGCCTTCGTAGCGCTTGGTGCCGAGCTCGATCGTCTTGGCGAAGAGCATTTGCTTCAGCGGCTTTTCGCGCTTCAGGCCCTGCGTGATGCGCGCGTAGAGCGATTCGTAGAGGCGCGGCACCGCGGTCATGATCGTGGGGCGCACCTCGGTCATGTTGGTGCCGAGCTTGTCGATGCCTTCGGCGAAATAGATCTGCGCGCCGATGCCGGTCATGAAGCCCATGCACACCGTGTGCTCGTAGGAATGCGAGAGTGGCAGGAAGGAGAGATACGTCTCCTCGCCCGGATCGAGTGCGGTGAAGATGTCCCACGCGCCGTCGCAATTGCGCAGGATCGCGCCGTGATGGAGCATCACGCCCTTGGGCTTGCCGCCGGTGCCCGAGGTGTGGATCACGCAAGCGATGTCGTCGCGGGTCAGCGAAGCGACCGTCGCGTCGATCGTGTCGGGGGCCGCTTCGCCGCGCGCCAGCGCTTCGTCCCAGGACAGCAGCGCCAGCCCGATATCCTGTTTGTAGTCCGGCTTCTCGATGGCGATGGCGAAGTCGCAATGCGGCGGCGTCTGGCGCGCCGCGGCGATCGCCTTCTCCGACAGCGCCAGCGTCGAGGCGATCACGCCCTTGGCCTGGACGTTGGACAGGATGAACAGATGGTCTTCGGCAGTGTTGGTCGTGTAGGTCGGCACCGAAATGCCGCCGGCGGCCATGATCGCCAGATCCGCGATCACCCATTCGGGCCGGTTCTCGGCGATGAGACCGACGCGGTCGCCGCGCGTCACGCCGAGCGCGACCAGCGCGCGCGCGAGGGCGCGGACCTGGCGCTCGGTTTCGGCCCAGGTCAGGGCCTGCCATTCGCCGTCCTTCTTGGCCCACAGGAAAGGCTGGGGGCCTCGGCGCTTGGCTTGGTCGAAGAAGGCCCGCACCAAGCTCGGGCAGGTGGCGAAATCGGTCGGGGGAAGGATGGGGGTGGACATTGGCGGGGGGAGCCTCCGGTACCGGGGCTTTCCTCGAAGGGCCGCCCGGCTTATATCCTTGAAATAACCTATCCCCCGCGAATCAGGAACCCCGGATGACGCAAAGCGCCGCCAAAACCACCCTTCCCGAATGGGATTTGCGCGATTTGTTCCCGGGCCGCGACTCGCCCGAGCTGGAGGCCGCGTTCGCCGCCGCCGACAAGGACGCCGCCGCGTTCCAAACCCGCCTCGAAGGCAAACTTTCCGGCCTGGACGGCAAGGCGCTGGGGCAGGCCATCGCCGACTACGAAAAGCTGGAAGAGCGGCTGTCGCGCATCACGTCTTATGCCGATCTCACCTATGCCGGAAATCAGTCCGACAGCGCGATCGCCAAGTTCTATCAAACCGTACAGGAGCGGGTGAACGGAATCTCCACCCGCACCCTGTTCTTCACCCTGGAGCTCAACCGCCTCGACGACGCGGATCTCAAGGCCAAGCTCGCAGCACCCGAGCTCGCGCGCTACGCGCCCTGGCTGCGCGATTTGCGCGCCTTCCGGCCGCACCAGCTCGAAGACCGGATGGAGAAGCTGCTGCACGAGAAATACGTCGCCGGACGCGCGGCGTGGACGCGGCTG
>JAMNXK010000430.1 GCA_023653245.1 Tagaea sp. | reverse complement strand
GGCCGCCAGCAAGTCGCGCACGCCTTCCTGGCGCCGCGCGATTCGATGCATTCGACCGACATTCCGAAGATCGGCTTCGATCTGGCGCGCGCGCAGGCGCTGCTGGTCGAGGCCGGGTTCGACCGCGTGGTGAACGGCATCAGGCAGAACGCGGCGGGCGAGCGCCTGTCCTTCGAGTTCGGCACCACGGCCGGAAATCGGATTCGCGAGACCGTGCAGCAGGTGCTGCAAAGCCAATGGCGCCGCGCCGGGATCGAGGTGCGCATCCGCAACGAGCCCGCGCGCGTGTTCTTCGCCGACACCACGCGCCAGCGTCGCTTCCAGCTCGCCATGTACGCGTGGTTCTCCTCGCCCGAGGCCGTGCCGCGCACCACGCTGCATTCCGAGATGATCCCGAGCGAGGCCAATGCCTGGCAGGGCCAGAATTATCCCGGCGTCCGCTCGGCCGAGATCGACCGGCTGATCGACACGATCGAGCGCGAACTCGATCCGGCCAAGCGCCGGCCGATCTGGGCGCGCATGCAAGCGCTCTACGCCGAGGAGGCCTGGGTCCTGCCGCTCTATTTCCGCGCCGATCCGTTCGTGATCCCGAAATGGCTCGGCGGCGTCGAGCCCACCGGGCACCAGTACTATTCCTCCTTGCGCGTCGAATACTGGCGACCGCGCCCCTGACATGCTCCGCCACGCGGTCCAGCGGCTGACCCAAGGCGCGCTCGTGCTCGTTTTCGCGAGCTTCGCGATCTACGTGCTGCTCGGATTGATGCCCGGCGATCCGATCGATCTGATGGCGGCGGGCAATCCCGCCATCACGCCCGAGGATCTGCGCCGCTTGCGCGAGCTGCACGGGATCGACCGGCCGATCCTGGCGCGCTACGCGAGCTGGGCCTTCGCCGCGTTGTCGGGCGATCTGGGCTATAGCCGCACGTTCAATCGGCCGGTGCTCGCGGTCGTCGGCCCCTATCTCGCCAACACCGCCGTGCTGATGCTGACCGCGTTCGTCCTGGCCCTCGCGCTCGGGATCGCGCTCGGCCTGCTCGCCGCCGCCAACCGCGGCGGCTGGGCGGACGGGTGCATCAACGCCTTCGCCTTCGTGTCGGCCGCCGTACCGACGTTCTGGCTCGGGCTGCTGTTGATCGTGCTGTTCGCCGTGGTGCTGGGCTGGCTGCCGGCCAGCGCCCTGCCCCCGCCGGGTGCCGACGGATTCTGGGACCGCGCGCGGCACCTCGCCTTGCCGGTGGCCACCCTCGCGCTGGTCGAAGCGGGCGAGTACGCGCGCCACATGCGCGCCTCGGCCATCGAAGCGCTCGGCCAGGACTGGATCCGGACCGCGCGCGCCAAGGGGGCGTCGCGTACGCGCGTGGTGCTGGGTCACGCGCTGCGCAACGCGCTGATCCCGGTGGCGACGGTCGCGGCACTCGGCTTCGGCGGCTTGTTCTCGGGCGCGCTGGTGACCGAGTCGATCTTCGCCTATCCGGGCATGGGCAAGCTCATCTACGATTCGATCCTGGCGAGCGATTTCAATCTCGCTTTGGCCTGCCTGCTGATGGCCGCCGCTCTGATCGTCGCGGCCAATTTCGCCGCCGACACTTTGTATGCCGCGCTCGATCCGCGCGTCGGATTCGGGCGCGCGCGCGAGGACGGGCGATGATCCGCCTGGGCAAGCGCGGCGCGTTCGCCCTTTGCGCGCTGGGCGCGCTGGCGCTGGGGGCGCTCGCCGCCCCGCTCGTCGCTGCGGCCATCGGCTTCGATCCGCAAGACACGGATCTGCTCAAGCGCTATCTGGCGCCGTCTTGGGAGCATCCGTTGGGCACCGACGAGCTCGGCCGCGACGTCGCCATGCGCTTGCTCTATGGCGCGCGCGTGTCGCTCGCCGTGGGACTCGCCGCCGCCTTGGCCGCGAGCACGATCGGCACGGCGATCGGTCTGGTCGCGGGCACGCTCGGCGGGCGCGTCGATCGCGTGCTGATGCGCTGCACCGACGGCGTGCTCGCCTTGCCCGTGCTGCCGGTGCTGATCGTGCTGGCGGCCGTCGATCCCGCCAAGCTCGGCCTGCCGCAAGGCGAGGCCGCCGATCTGGCGCGCATCGTGTTCATCGTCGCGGCCTTCGGGTGGCCCAAAGTCGCCCGGCTCGTGCGCGGGCAAGCGCTCGCCTTGCGCGAACGCGATTTCGTGCGCGCGGCGCGCGCGCTGGGCGCCTCGCGCGCGCGCATCATGCTCGCCCATGTGCTGCCCAATTGCGCCACGCCGATCCTGGTCGCCACCGCCTTGGCGGCCGGCGGCACGATCCTTTACGAGAGCGTGCTGTCCTTCCTCGGCCTCGGCATCCAGCCGCCGACGCCGAGCTGGGGCAACATGCTGACCGGCGCGCAAGAGACGATCTGGCAGGCGCCGTGGCTGGCGATCTGGCCGGGTCTGGCGATCCTGCTCGCGGTCGCGTCGATCAACCTGCTCGCCGACGCGATCCAGGACCGTTTCGATCCGCGCGCGCGGCGTTAGCGCGCCACGAGCGGTCCGGCGGCGGGAACGCCCTTGAAGCGGGCGACCTTCAACCCGGCGCCGCGCCGGCGCGCGCGCGCGATGTCGTAGCTGTTCTGCATGCGCATCAGCGTGTCCATCGACACGCCGAAGGCCCTTTCGATGCGCAGCGCCATTTCGGGCGACAGATCGGCGCGCGCGTTCAAGACGGCCGACAGCGCCGCGCGCGTGACGCCCAGCGCGCCGGCCGCTTGGGTGACCGACAATCCCAACGGCGCCACGATCTCCGATTTGACGAATCCGCCCGGATGGGCCGGGCGCTTCATCCTCATGGGCTTGGCCGCGTGCATCGGCTCCTCCTAGTGGTAGTCCTCGAGATTCAAGTCGACGATCGTGCCATTCGTCCGGTCGATCCCGAACGTCAGCCGCCAATTCCGCGTCACCGACAGACTCCAAACGCCTTTTCGGCCGCCGGTCAGCGTATGGGCACCCCAGCCCGGCACCGAGCGCAACTCGTCCTCGCTTGCCATATCCTGCAGGAAGGACAGCATGCGACGAAGCTTTTCCACCGCCGCCGCCGGCAAACCGGCGGGATCGTCGCGCTCGACGAAGCGCCGCAATCCCTTATGGATCGGCCTGCCGATCAACATGCCCGAGGATAGGCGCCCGAGGTGTACGCCGTCAAGCGACGCTATACGGGCTCGGCCGGCTCAATGCGACATCAGCACCGGCACGGTCATGCGGTCGAGCACGTCGCGCGTGGCACCGCCGAACACGGCCTCGCGCGCGCGCGAGTGGCCGTAGGCGCCCATCACCAGCAGATCGGCACCCAGATCGGCGATGCGGCTCAGCAGCGCGTCGCCCACGCCCATGCCGTCGGTATGGGTCGTGGTCGCTTCGGCGGTCACGCCATGGCGCGCGAGATGCAGCGCGATATCGGCCCCCGGCACGCGCCTTTCGGCACCCTCGGGATCGACGGACAGGATCGAGACCTTCTCCGCGCG
>JAMNXK010000429.1 GCA_023653245.1 Tagaea sp. | reverse complement strand
GTCGGGACTGGACGCCGCCTTCGCCTCTCGTGGTATGAAATTGGCGACGCGAACCTTGCCGACGGCCGAATTGGAAACGCTCTACGAACGCCCTCTCGTGTTGGTCCGCCCCGACGGGCACGTCGCCTGGCGCGGGACCGAATTGCCCCCCGATTGCGAAGGACTCGCCGATGTCGTCCGCGGTTGCCATGTCGACTGAACCCCACCCGGCGATCGGGCTCGCCGCCATCGAGAAATGGTACGGCACGCGCGATCTGCCGGTGCATGCGCTCGCACCGACGGATTTGAAAGTGCCGGAGGGCGAGTTCCTGGTGCTGCTCGGGCCCTCGGGCTGCGGCAAGACCACGCTGCTGCGCATGATCGGCGGGCTGATCGCACCCACCTCGGGCGAGCTGACCATCGAAGGCAAGAATCTCTGGCGCGGCGGCGAACGCCAATCCGAGACGCTGTCCGAGCTCGGCATGGTCTTCCAGGACGCGAACCTGTTTCCGTGGCTCACGATCGAGCAGAACATCGCGCTGCCGCTCGAATTGAAGGGCATGGGCAAGGCCGAGCGGCTGGCGCGCGCGCATGCGCTGTGCAAGCTGGTCGGCATTTCGGGATTCGAGAAACGCTGGCCCAAGGAGCTGTCGGGCGGCATGCGCCAGCGTGCGGCGATCGCGCGCGCGCTGTCCTACGATCCGCATATCCTGCTGATGGACGAGCCCTTCGGCGCGCTCGACGCGATGACGCGCGACGCGATGAACCTGGAGCTCCAGCGCATCTGGATGGAGACCAAGAAGACCATCGTGCTGGTCACCCATTCGATCGGCGAGGCGGTGTTCCTGGCGGACCGGATCGTGCTGCTGTCGCCGCGGCCCGGCCGGATCGATTCGATCATCGACGTGCCCTTCCCGCGCGCGCGCGGGACCGAAGTGCAAACCTCCACGGAGTTCCAGGCGATCGTGCGCCGTTTGCGCGTGCGCCTGGCGGAGATTTCCTGACATGACCGACGCCGGCAAAGCGGCCCCGCCGCCCGAGATGCTCGCCAAGAAACGCATCACCCGCGACGGGCTGCTGCCCTGGATCACCACGCCGGTGCTGCTGTTCTTGATGGTGCTGGTCTGGCACGTCTACGTGAAGGCCACGGGTATTTCGGCCTTCATCCTGCCCTCGCCGGGCTCGGTGTGGGACGAATGGCTGGCGATGCTCGATTCGCCCCGCGCCTGGCGGCACACCTATTTCACCGTCTACGCGACGCTGATGGGCTTCTTCTGGGCGATTCTGATCGGCGTGGGGCTGGGCGTGATGATCGCGCGCTTGCGCTGGCTCGAACAGACGCTCAACCCCTTCATCGTCGCCACGCAAGTGATCCCGAAAGTGGCGCTGGTGCCGCTCTTCGTCGTGTGGTTCGGCTTCGGCATCACGTCCAAGGTGATCGTCGCCGCCGTGCTCGCGTTCTTCCCGATCCTGACCAACACGGTGCTGGGCGTGAAGTCGATCGACGAAGGCCATCGCGACGTGATGACCAGCTTGAACGCCACGCGCTGGCAGATTTTCCGGCGTCTCGAACTGCCCTCCGCCTTGCCCTACATCCTGACGGGGCTGGAAGTGGGCATCGTGCTGGCGATCATCGGGGCGATCGTGGGCGAGTATCTGGGCGGCAATACCGGGCTGGGCGCGCTGTTGATCGCGCGCATGAACGCCTACGAGACCGATCAGATGTTCGCGGTCTTGATCCACATGTCGCTGCTCGGCTTCGCGTTCTATTTCGCCATCGGCGCGCTGCGCAAAGTGCTCATCCCTTGGCACCAATCCGCGTCGCATTGATCACGAAATCGCCGCCGCCATCCGCAAGCCGTCGATCATCGAGGATTTGAGCAGATAGGCGCGCGCGCGTTCGGGATCGGCGGCGATCGCCTGGAGATCGGCCAGCAGCGCCCGTCGCCGCGCCGGGTCGGTCTCGCGCATCCGCGCGCGGTTGCGGTCGGCTTGTTCGAGGATCTGATCCTTGGCCACCGGCCGGCGGCGGCGGTCGTAAAGATCGAGGCGCGCTTCGGGATCCGCACCGCCCAGAATCGCGGTCAAGGCGGCGGCCAGCTCGAAGGCGTCGTGGATGCCGCCGTTCAATCCCATGCCGCCCGCCGGCGAGTTCAGATGCGCGGCGTCCCCGGCCAGCGCAACGCGGCCTTTGAAGTAGCGCGGCACGATGCGCTGATGCACGCGGTAATCGCGCTTTTCCATCACGAAGTAGCGCTCTTTGCGCGGCACGATCTCCTGCAGGCTCGCTTCGACCGATTCTTCCGAGAGCTGGTCCTCGACGCTCTGGCCGTCGCGCGGATAGAGCGACACCCGCCAGCGTCCGGGCACTTTGAGCAGCGAGAAATTCCCGCCGTCCTTCCAGCAATAGGACACGTTCGACAGGCCGTCGAGATGGTCTTCGAACGGGAAGGTCGTGGTGACCAGCAGCGTGGTTTCGGGATAGGTCTGGCCGTCGAAATCGAGGCCGAGCAGCTTGCGGATGCCGCCGCGCGCGCCGTCGGCCCCGGCCAGGAATCTCGCGCGCAAGGTCTCGACCTTGTCGCCGCGCGCCACGCGCGCGGTCACGCCCGACGAATCCTGCTCGAAGCTTTCCAGCCGCGCCGCGTAATCGAGCCGCGCGCTCTTCTCGCGCAGCAGGCGCGTCTCCAGCGCTTCGGAGAGTTTCCATTGCTCGCATTGCAGGCGGAACGGATGCGCCGTCGCGTCCGCCAGGATCTTCAGCTCGAACACCGCGCGCTCGCCCGAGGGGTGCAAGCGCACCTGCCACGACGGGCAGACCAGTCCGCGCGCCATCATCTCGCCCGCCACGCCGAACTCGGCCAGCATGTCGAGCGTCGGCGGATGGAAGGTCGAGGCGCGCAGGTCCTTGGCGATCGCCGCCTCGGCTTCGAGCACGCGCACCGCCACGCCCTTGCGCGCGAGCAGATAGCCCAGGCACAATCCGACCGGCCCGCCGCCGGCGATCAGCACGTCGCAATCGTACATCGTATATTTTTCCAGCCTTGTACTTGTCCTATGTATATGACAAGTTAGGCCAAGATATAAATCCACAAAAATAGTAGGCCTTTGTCCTCGATCGATCCGTTCCGCATTCCCGAAGGCAAGCGCGTCGCCGTGATCGGCGGCGCGGGCGGCATCGGTCGCGCGCTGGTGGCGTCGTTGATCGGGACGGGGGCGAAGGTCGCGGTGCTCGATCTGCCCGCCAGCCTCGCGCGCCACGCGCCGCCGGCGGGCGCCGCCGCGCACGCGCTCGACGCGACCGACGAAGACCAAGTGCGCGCCGGTTTCGACGCGCTCGAAAGGGAATGGGGCGCGCTCGACGCGCTGGTCAATCTCGCCGGCTTCGCCAAGGAGAAGGCGCCGGTCGGCGCCACGCCGCGCGCCGACTGGGACGCGGTGATGGACGGCAATCTCACCGCCGCCTTCCTGTGCAGCCAAGCGGCGCTGCCGCTGCTGCGCG
>JAMNXK010000428.1 GCA_023653245.1 Tagaea sp. | reverse complement strand
TCGACCGAGAGCGTGCAGCTCATCACCGTGGCGACGGCGAGCGCGCCGTTCTTCACCACCGGGCGCTGTTCGCCGGCACCGACCGCCAGGATGCAGCCTTGCGGCGGGTTGATCACGGCCGCGAAATCCTTGATCCCGAACATGCCGAGATTGGAGATCGAGAACGTGCCGCCCTGGAACTCCTCGGGCTTGAGCTTGCCGTCCTTGGCGCGCGCGGCGAGATCCTTCATCGCGTTGGAAATCCCGACCAGGCCCTTCTTGTCGGCGTCCTTGATGATCGGCGTGATGAGCCCGCCGGGGATGGCGACCGCGACCGAGATATCCACGTTGTCCCAGAGCAGCATGCCGTCGTCGGAGAACGAGGCGTTGGCGTTGGGCACCTGACGCAGCGCCACCGCCACGGCCTTGATGATGAAGTCGTTGACCGACAGCTTGAACGCGCCAGGGCCCTTCTCGGGGCTGCGGGCGTTCAACGCGGCGCGGCCGGCGAGCAGCTTGTCGATCTCGCAATCGACCGTCAGGTAAAAATGCGGGACCTGCTGTTTGCTCTCGGTCAGACGGCGCGCGATCACCTTGCGCATCGTCGAGAGCGGCACGAGCTTATGCGGCCCGATGCCGGCGAGTGCCGACGACGACACGGCGGCTTGCGCCGGCGCGCTCGCGGCCGCGGCGGGTGCCGCACTCTTCTTCGCGCCACCGCCCGACAAGGCGGCCTCGACGTCGTGCTTCACGACCCGGCCGCCGGGCCCCGAGCCCTTGATCTTCGCGAGATCGAGACCGCCCTGCTCGGCCATGCGCTTGGCGAGCGGAGAAGCGAACACGCGATCGCCGGAAGAATGCGCGACGGGTGCCGGCGCGGCAGCGCCGGGTTGGGGTGCTGCAACCGGCGCAGGCGCCGGTGCCGCGGCGGCTTTCGGCGCCGGTGCCGCTCCGCCGCCCGACGCGGCGGCGGCTTTCACGTCTTCGCCTTCGCCGGCGATGATCGCGATCGGCTGATTGACCTTCACGCCTTCGGTCCCGCCCGGCACGATGATTTTGGCCAGCGTGCCTTCGTCGACCGCTTCGACCTCCATCGTGGCCTTGTCGGTTTCGATCTCGCACAGGACTTGGCCCGACTTGACCGTGTCGCCTTCGGCCTTGAGCCAGCGGGCGATCTTGCCCTCGGTCATGGTCGGCGAGAGCGCGGGCATCAGAACGTTGATCGGCATGGTCTGGTTCCTCGCCCGGTCAGTTGCGGTAGAGCACGGCTTTGGCCGCGTCGACGATCCACTCGGCTTGCGGCAGCGCCAGCTTCTCGAGATTGGCGGCGTAGGGCAGCGGAATGTCGAGCCCGTGCACGCGCTTCACCGGCGCGTCGAGGTAGTCGAAGCATTCCTCCATCATGCGCATACCGATTTCCGAGCCGATGCCGGCGAAGGGCCAGCCTTCCTCGCACGAGACGAGACGGTTGGTCTTCTTGACGCTCGCCACGATCGTCTCGGTGTCGAGCGGCCGGATCGAGCGCAGGTCGATGACTTCCGCGTCGATGCCGAGCTTGGCCAATTCCTCGGCCGCGGCCAGCGCCTTGCCGACCATGATCGAGAAGGCGGTGATGGTCACGTCCTTGCCCGGACGCACGATCTTGGCCTTGCCGATCGGCACGACGTAATCGGCCGAGACCGGCACCGGGCCCGACGTGCCGTAGAGAATCTCGTTCTCCAGGATCAGCACCGGATTGGGATCGCGGATCGCGGATTTCATCAAGCCCTTGGCGTCGGCCGCCGACCAGGGCGAGACGACCTTCAAGCCCGGGCAATGCGCGTACCACGAGGCGTAGCATTGCGAGTGCTGCGCGCCGACGCGGGACGCGGCCCCGTTCGGCCCCCGGAACACGATCGGGCAGCCCATCTGGCCGCCGGACATGTAGAGCGTCTTGGCGGCGGAGTTGATGATCTGGTCGATGGCCTGCATCGAGAAGTTCCAGGTCATGAACTCGACGATCGGCTTCAAGCCCATGAAGCCCGCGCCGACCGCGAGCCCGGCGAAGCCCTGCTCGGTGATCGGCGTGTCGACCACGCGGCGCGGCCCGAATTCCTGCAGCAGCCCCTGCGACACCTTATAGGCGCCCTGATACTCGGCGACTTCCTCGCCCATCAGATAGACCTTGTCGTCGCGGCGCATTTCTTCGGCCATGCCGTCGCGCAAGGCTTCGCGCACGGTCATGGTCTTGGTCTCGCCCATATCGGGCTCGGCTTGCATTTGCGAGGCGGCGGGTGCCGCGCTGTGAACCGCGGGTGCCGCCATCGGCGCTGCGGCGGCAGGTGCGGCGGCGGGTGCAGCCGAAGCCGACACGCTCTCGCCCTCGGCCGCGATGACCGCGATGGGCTGGTTGACCTTCACGCCCTCGGTGCCGCCGGGCACGAGGATCTTGGCCAGCGTGCCTTCGTCGACCGCTTCGACTTCCATCGTCGCCTTGTCGGTTTCGATTTCGCACAGCACTTGGCCCGACTTGACTTGGTCGCCCTCGGCCTTCAGCCAGCGCGCGATTTTGCCCTCGGTCATCGTCGGCGAGAGGGCGGGCATCAATACGTTGATCGGCATGTCCGTGATCCCTTCTCAGCGCGCTTCGACCAGAACGTCGGTCCACAATTCCTCGACCGGCGGTTCGGGGCTGTTCTGCGCGAACTCGGCGGCCTTGGAGGATATCTCCTTCACCTCGCGGTCGATCTCCTTGAGTTTGGCCTCGTCGGCGTGCTTGCCGTCGAGCAGCACCTTTGCGAGGTTTTCGATCGGATCGCGCTGGGTGCGCATCTTCTCGACCTCCTCCTTCTGGCGGTACTTGGCCGGATCCGACATCGAGTGGCCGCGATAGCGATAGGTCTGCATTTCGAGGATGTACGGACCCTTGGTGCGCGCGTGCTCGACCGCGCGCATGCCCGTTTCGCGCACCGCCAGCACGTCCATGCCGTCGACCGCTTCGCCCGGAATGCCGTGCGCCGCACCGCGATGGTAAAAATCGGTCGTCGACGAGGCGCGCTCGATCGACGTGCCCATGCCGTATTTGTTGTTCTCGATGATGAAGATCACCGGCAGCTTCCAAAGCTGGGCCATGTTGAAGCTCTCGTAGACCTGGCCCTGGTTCACCGCGCCGTCGCCCATATAGGTGAGCGAGACGTTGCTCGTGCCCTGATACTTGAAGGCGAAGCCGATGCCCGTACCCAGCGGCACTTGCGCGCCGACGATGCCGTGGCCGCCGTAGAAATTCTTCTCCTTCGAGAACATATGCATCGAGCCGCCCTTCCCCTTGGAATAGCCGCCGATGCGTCCCGTGAGTTCGGCCATCACGCCCGCCGGTTCCATGCCGCAAGCGAGCATATGGCCGTGATCGCGATAGGAGGTGATGACCGCGTCTTGCGGCGTGATCGAAGCTTGCATGCCCACGACCACGGCTTCCTGGCCGATATACAAATGGCAGAAGCCGCCGATCAGCCCCATGCCGTACAT
>JAMNXK010000427.1 GCA_023653245.1 Tagaea sp. | reverse complement strand
TCGGCCAACGCCGATACGCTGACCGGCGACGGGAACGCCAACGTGCTCATCGGCGGCGCGGGCGCGGATACGCTCGCCGGCGGCGGCGGCACCGACACGGCGAGCTACGCGTCGTCGAGCGCGGGCGTGCAGGTCAATCTGGCGACCACGACCGCGCAGACTTCGACGGGCGACGCGTCGGGCGACGTGTTGAGCGGCTTCGAGAACCTCACCGGCTCGAGCTTCGCCGATACGCTGACCGGCGACGGGACCGCCAACGTCCTGTCGGGCGGGCTGGGTGCGGACACGATCTACGGCGGCGCCGGTGCGGACTCGATCTGGGGCGGCGGCGGGGACGACATCCTGCGCGGCGATGCCGGGTCGGACATCGCCTATTTCGGTATCGGCGGCGGCCGCGACGATTTCGACGGCGGGACGGCCGGCGGCTGGACCGATACGGTCTTCGTCCAGGACGTGAGCGTCGGCCCGGGCCAGGGCGGTGCGGGCGGCTGGACCGTGGTGCTCGACAACGGCACCGAGTTCACCGCCAACACCGCGACGGGCACGCTCGAATTGGGCCAGGACGTCTCGGGCACGATCGTGCTCGCCGACGGCAGCGAGATGACCTTCGACAATCTCGAACGGATCAGCTGGTAAGCGTCAGCTCCGGTGGATCGGGTCGATCCACCGGACCGCTTCGGGTTTCTCGACCGGCTCGATGTCGAGATTGATCGCCACCGCTTGGCCGTCGGAGCGCACGAGCACGCATTCCAGCGTCTCGTCGTCCTTGGCGTTGATCTCCTGATGGGGCACGTAAGGCGGCACGAAGATGAAGTCGCCCGGGCCCGCCTCGGCGACGAATTCGAGCTTCTCGCCCCAGCGCAGCCGCGCGCGGCCTTTCACCACGTAAATCACGCTTTCCAGCGGCCCGTGGTGATGCGCCCCGGTCTTGGCGCCGGGATGGATATGCACGGTGCCGGCCCACAGCTTCGAGGCGCCCGCGCGCGCGAAGTCGATCGCCGCCTTGCGGTTCATGCCCGGCGTCTGCGCCGTGTTGGGGTCGAGCGAATCCGCCGGGATCACCCTGACGCCGTCATGGTTCCATCGTTCGTCTTCCATGCGGGGGAGCCTATCGCATTTCGCGGGCGGGGCGGTAGAGTGTGACGATGCGACGCCGACTGCCGCCTTTGAACTCCTTGCGCGCCTTCGAGGCCGTGGCCCGCCATTTGAGCGTGACCAAGGCGGCGGACGAATTGGCGGTGACGCCGGCGGCCGTCAGCCATCAGATCAAGTCGATCGAGGACCATCTCGGCGTCGAATTGTTCCGGCGCGCCAAGAGCGCGCTGCTGCTGACCGACGCGGGCCAGGCGATCTTGCCCGGCATCCGCGACGGGTTCGAGCGTTTTGCCGCCGCGATCGAACAGATCGACAATCTGGGCGATTCGGGCGTGCTGACGATTTCGGTGGCGCCGTCCTTCGCCGCCAAATGGCTGCTGCCGCGTCTGGAGGGATTCCAGGCGCGCCATCCGGACATCGACGTGCGCGTGGGTGCGTCGATGGCGCTGACGGACTTCCATTCGGACGGCGTCGATCTCGCCATCCGCTACGGCGCGGGGCGATATCCGGAGCTGCATTGCGAGCGCCTGCTGGCCGAGGCGGTGTTCCCGGTCTGTAGCCCCAAGCTGCTCGACGGGCCGCGCAAGCTCGACAGCTTGGCCGCCCTCAAGCACCAAACCCTGCTGCACGACGACAGCCCCGACGACGATCCGTCCTGCCCTACCTGGGCCATGTGGCTGAAGGCGGCGGGCGCCACGGACATCGACGGCGCGCGCGGACCCAAGTTCAACCAGTCGAGCCTGGTCGTCGAAGCCGCCGTGCTGGGCCGCGGCGTGGCGCTCGGCAAGGCGTCGCTGACCGCCGCGGACTTGGCCGAGGGGCGGCTGGTGAAGCCCTTCGGCACGTCCGTGTCCGTCGATTTCGCGTATTACGTCGTGTGCCCGGAGGCGAAACTCGCCTTGCGCAAAGTCGCGCTGTTCCGCGATTGGCTGATGGGCGAGGCCGCGTCCTTCGCCGGTGCCAAGGGCTAACGCATGGCGTTCTCGCCCGTCGACTCCGCCCTGACCGGCCCCTTCTTCGCCGACGACGCGGTGGTGGCCGTGTTCGCCGACCGCGCGCGGCTCGCGCGCTATGTGCGCGTCGAGACGGCGCTCGCCAAGGCGCAAGGCCATCGCGATCTCGCCGAGGCGCTGGCCAAGATCGAACCCGGTGCCTTCGACGCCGCCGCGATCGGCAAGGCGACGGCGGACGCGGCCGTACCGTCGATTCCGTTTCTCGACGCGCTGCGCGCGCGGCTGCCGGCGGACCTGGCCGTACGGCTGCATCAAGGTGCGACGAGTCAGGACCTGATCGACACCGAGATGGCGCTGGCGCTGCGCGAGGCGGATGCGGTGACGCGCCGGTCTTGGGCCAAGGCGCTCGACGGTTTCGCGGGCCTCGCGGCGCGACATCGCGATCTGCCGATGATGGGCCGCACCTACAACAAGCGCGCCGCCCCCATCACCTACGGCCACAAGGCCGCGCAATGGGGGCTGGTGCTGGCCGAGGCGCTCGACGCGTTTCCCGCGCCGGTTTTCCGCGCCGCCCTCGGCGGAGCGGTGGGCACGCTCGCCGCGATGGGCGACGGCGCGCCGGGGATCGCGCGACGCTTCGCCGAAGAGCTCGGCCTCGAACCGGCCGAGCCGCCCGCCCATCAGTCGCGCGCGCCTTTCGTGAGCTACGGTTTGGGCTGCGCGATGGCGATCGGGGCGGCGGCGAAGATCGCGACCGACATCCTCTATCTGCAATCCGACGAGGTCGGCGAGGTCGCCGAGCCCACCGCACCGGGGCGCGGCGGCTCGTCCGCGATGGCCCACAAGCGCAATCCGGTCGGCTGCACGGCGATCCTCGCGGCGCACATGGCCGCTTCGGG
This sequence comes from Tagaea sp., assembly GCA_023653245.1. Next base: position 537 of record JAMNXK010000427.1, on the reverse strand, counting down.
CCATGCCGCGACGCTGATCCAGTCGATGGCAGGCGCGCTCGAACGCCCGGCGGGCGCTTGGCACGCCGAGTGGCTGGCACTCGGGCCTTCGGTGGGGTTCGCGTCGGGTGCCGCGCGCGAGCTGGCGGCGCTCGCCAACGGCTTGGACGTGGATCCCGCGCGCCTGCGCGCCAATCTCGACGCCGCCGGCGAGATCGGCCGGCAGCCCAACACCGCCGCGCGCTGGGTCGATCCGGCGCTCGCGCGCATCCGCGCAACCCGCCAACGCATGGCCCCGTAGCATGCCCATTCTCGTCACCGCCGCCGGCACAACGCTGCGCTACGAACTCGACGGCCCCGAAGAGGGGCCGCCGGTGCTGTTCTCCAACTCGCTGGGCACGTCGTTGGAGATGTGGGACCGGCAGATCGCCGCGCTCGCCGACAGGTACCGGCTCATCCGCTACGACACGCGCGGGCACGGCGCGTCGCCCGTGCGGCCGGGCAAGGCGACGATCTTCGATTTGGCCGACGACGCGCTCGGTCTGCTCGACGCGTTGA
>JAMNXK010000023.1 GCA_023653245.1 Tagaea sp. | reverse complement strand
TCGCGAGTCATTCGATCCGGATCTTCGCGGACGATTGGCGCGCGGCCACGATCGCCCGCATCGGCGAGAACCCGTACAAGGCGGTCTACTCGATCGTCTCGCTGCTGGCCCTCGGCGCCATCGTTTGGGGATATGGCGACGCGCGCGCGACGAGCCCGACCGTCTGGGACCCGTCGCCGGGCCTTTTCACGGCGACCGCGGCACTCATGCTCGTCAGCATGATCCTGCTGGCCGGTTATTTCGCGAAGCGAAGCCACCTCGGCGTTGCCGTGCGCCATCCGATGGTGTGGAGCGTCGCGGCCCTGTGCGCCGCCCACTTGCTCGCCAACGGCCGCCTCGCGGACATCGTGCTGTTCGGGAGCCTGCTGGTCTGGTCGATCCTCGATCTCGCCAGCTGCTATCGACGCGATCGGGCAAGCGGCGCCACGTATCCGCGACCCGAATGGCGGGCGACGGCGATCAATCTGGGTCTTGGCGTCGGCTTTTACGTCGTCTTCGTCCTGTTTCTACACCGGCTTCTGATCGGCGTTTCGCCGATGCCGGGCGGCTGACGACGAAGCCCACCGGGCTTCAATCTTCCTTGTCGTCGAAGCGCAGCAAGCGCGGCGCGCGTTCGATCACGACTTCGAGGATCTGCTCGGCGGCGATCAGATCGGCGCGCGTGCGCTCGTTGAGCCGGCCGATATAGCGCTCGGTCTCGATGCGGTCCTTGGCGTGATAGAGGCTGCGCAGCTCCGACTTGAACACGTCGCGCGCGCCCAGCGGCAGCTCGTTCTTCTCCGACAGGATGCGCAGGAAGTGCAGGCTGGCGCCGACGATCGAGGACAGCATGAAGGCGGTGAGCTCGTCGAATTTCTCGCCCAGCGCCGCAGCCTTCTCGTCGCGCATGCGCTTGAGCTTGTACTCGATCACGATCGCCAGCGTGTCGAAATCGTCGACCACTTCGCGGAAATGCAGATAGGCGTGGTACTTGTCCTCGCTCGCGTCCGCCGACGCCGCGCGCGCGGCCATGATGACCTTGGTGGCGCCTTGTTCGAGGGCGAGCAGCATCTCTTGGAGTTTGGCGAGTTCCGCCTCGTTCTGGCGCAGTTGGCTGTCGGTCAGGATAATCATCAGGCGTCCTCTGCGATGCCCAATTGCAGCAGGCTCGGCGCGCGGTCGATGATGACCGAGAGGATTTCCTCGGCCGTTTCGATGTCCTTGCCGGCCCGGCTGGAGATCTTGCTTTTGTAGCGATCGAGCTCGAGCAGGTTCTTGACCCGGTAGATCGAGCGCAGCTCGCCCAAGAAGATGTCCTTCGAGCCGAGCGGCAGCTCGTTCTTCTGCGCCAGGATCTTCAGGAAATGCAGGCTGGTTTGCAGCGTGGCCGTCAGCATGAACAGCTGCAGCTCCTCGAATTGCCGATCCAGCGCGGCGTCGCGCCCGCCGCGCAGATTCTTGAGCCGGTATTCGATCACGATCGCCAGCGTGTCGAAATCGTCGCAGCGATCGCGGAACTCGGAATAGGCGTGCCATTCCTGTTCGGCGATCTTGCTCGTCACGTGTTTGGCGGCGGCGATCACGCCGTCGGCATGGCCTTCGAGGGCCGCGAGCAGCCCTTCGACTTCCTTGCGCGTGTGAACACTGGCCGTCTTCGCCGCCATGGCCGGAGCATGGCCGGGGAGGGGGAGTCGGCGCAACCTCTTTGCGCTCGCACCCTTGATCGCTAGGTTAGGCCCATGCCCAGGGCCAGAGCCGGCGATTTCGGCGCCAAGCAACAGACCATCCGCGACCGCGCGGCGGCGCTTTTCGCCACGCGCGGTTTCGCCGCGACGTCGACCGCCGACGTGGCGCGCGCCTGCGGCATTTCCAAGGCGCTGATCTGGCACTATTTCGAATCGAAGGAGGCGATCCTCTACGATCTGCTGCTCGCCCATGTCGGCGCGTTGCAAGCGGCGGCCGACGCGGCGCTGGCCGAAAGTGCGGATCCGCGCGCCCAGTTCCGCGCCTTCTTGCGCGCGCATCTGCGGCTCTACGCCCATGCGCGCGAGCGCCACGCGCTGCTGGCGGGCTCGCTCGACGTGCTCGCGCCCAAGCAGCGTGCCACCATCGTGGCCAAGCAGCGCAAACTGGTCGAAACGGCCGCCAAGCTGCTCGCACGCCTCGCCCCGGCGATGGAGGCCAAGCCCGGCCTCGCCTGGCCCGCGGGCATGGGGCTCTACGGCTTCATCAATTGGACCTACACGTGGTACGACCCCGACGGGCCGATGGGACCCGAGCGCTTCGCCGATTTCGCCTGCGAGGTGTTCCTGGGCGGAATCGCGAACGCGGCGCAAAAAGCCTAAGCCGCGTGGCGCTCGACCATGGCGAGCAGACGGTCGATCGACACGGGCTTGGCCATGTAAGCCGCGCATCCCGATTCCATGATCCGCGCCTCGTCGCTGCGCAGCGCGAAGGCGGTGACGGCGACGACCGGGATGTCGCGCAAAGCCGGGTCGGATTTGAGCCGGCGCGTGACTTCCATCCCCGACATGCCGGGCAGCTGGATGTCCATCAGCACCAGATCGGGGCGCTCGCGCGAGGCGATCGCCAGCGCGTCGTTGCCTTCGGCCGCGCGCAAGGTCGCGTAGCCTTTGGCTTCGAGCAGATCGCCGAACAGCTTCATGTTCAGCGCGTTGTCTTCGACGATAAGGATCGTTTTGGCCATGAAGTCGGCAGACTAGGCCAAGGAGATGGACGAGCCGTTAACGCGGCAGCAAATCGTTGATCTCAAAAGAAAACGGCCGGCGGGTCGCCCCGCCGGCCGCGCTTCGGGCGGTCGCCCGTCGCTTAGGTCGGCAGACGGCGCAGTTCGATCGGCGGCAGATGCGCGTTGGAGTAGACGAGGTCGTTCGCCGGCACCTGGGCGATGTTGAAGACCTCGCAGATCTGCGCGATGTTCCGCGTCAGGCGCGCGGGATCGACATGGCCGATGCCGTTGGCGCGGGTGGTGGCGGTGGCGATCGACTGCTCGAGCACCATCTGATAGCGCGGCAATTCGACCGCCATGTCGTTGAGCGGCTGGCGGCGGCGCGCGGCCTCGATCGACGCGCGCGGGTCGCGGATCATGCTCTGCATCGAACGCGCGGTCGCGCGCGCGAAGCCCGAGGCGACTTGCGGGTTCTGCTGGAGCCAATCGCGGCGCGCGAAGATCGTCGAGCCGAACAGGTCGATGCCGACGCTCGCATAGCTGATCCAGCCGATCTGATCGAGCGGCACGCCGGCGCGCACCATGTTGAGCGCCACCGACGACACGAAGCCCGTCGCACCTTGCGCTTCGCCGCGCACGACCAGCGTCTCGCGCAAGGGGAAGTCGATGTGGCGCAGCGTCACCTTGGACGTGTCGATGCCGGCGACCTTGGCGAAAAGCGGGAACATCTGGCGGCCCGCGTCGGGCTCGGGGGCGGCGAGCGTCTTGCCTTCGATGTCCTTGGCGTTCGCGATCGCGCCGCGGCGGAACACGATGCCGTGCTGGAGCAAATCCCACATCACGAAGAACGACGTCACGGCCGTCGCCGGATTGGTCGCGGTGAAGCGCGCCATCGTGCCGAAATCGCCGAAGCCGATGTCGTAGGTGTTCTGCGCCACGCGCGTCACGGCCTGGCCGGAACCGGCACCGCCGTCGACCTGCACGTCCAGGCCTTCGGCGGCGTAATAGCCGCGCTCGACGCCCAGCAGGAAGTTCGATTGCGGGCCCCAGAAATCGACGTCCAGGGTGAAGCGCACGCGGGTGCGCGCCTGGGCGAGGGCGGGGGCGGCGAGGCCAAGCTGGGTCGCGGCGGCGGCACCGGCCACGCCGAAACCGAAGGCACGGCGGGAAATCTTGCGGGTCATCGATTCTGCCTTTCTTTTCCGGGAATTCGCGGCGGCCAAGGACGGCCGCCCGATCCATCGGGCGAAGGCGAGGGTTAGCAATCCCAGGGCCAGTCGGTCCCGGGTGTTTCGGGGGTTCGGGGTGGGAAATCCGCCCAAAAACAGAGCAGATCGCCTAAAGCGTGGTCTTCAGCGCGCCGATGAACGTCTCGGGATCGACATTGCCGCCTGAGATCACCGCGACGACGGTTTTGCCCTGGATCGGGTATTTGCCGGCCAGCACGGCCGTCGCCGCCACGGCACCGCCCGGCTCGGCGACGAGTTTGAACTCCTCGAACAAAGTGGCCATGCCGCGCCGGACTTCGTCGTCGGTGACGACCAACCCGCCTTTCAGCAGTTTCGAATTGACCGCGAAGGTGAGTTCGCCAGGCGTCGCGGCGAGCAGCGCGTCGCAAATCGAGCGCGCGGCCGGATCGTTCTTCTCGCGCGTGCCGCTCGCCAGGCTGCGCGTGGTGTCGTCGAAGCCGGCGGGCTCGACCGCATAGACGGGCACGCCGGGCAGGGCGCCCGACAGCGCCAGCGCCGTTCCCGACACGAGTCCGCCGCCGCCGCAGCACACCAGCACGGCGTCGGGCGTCACGCCCGCCGCGCGGCATTGCTCGGCGATTTCCAGACCGACCGTGCCTTGGCCCGCCATCACGTCGGGATCGTCGTAGGGCTTGACCAGCGTGGCGCCGTGCTGGGCTTGCAGCTCCGCGCCCATCTTCTCGCGGTCTTGGGTGTAGCGGTCGTAGGGCACGACCATCGCGCCGAAGGCCTTGGTGCGCGCGATTTTGATCGCCGGCGCGTCCTTCGGCATGATGATCCAGGCCGGCATGCCGAGCAGCTGGGCCGCGGCGGCCACGCCTTGCGCGTGATTGCCCGAGGAGAACGCGACCACGCCGTTCTGGCGCTTGTCGGCGGGGATCTGGCTGATTTTGTTGTAGGCGCCGCGGAACTTGAACGAGCCCGTGCGCTGCAACGGTTCGGCCTTCACGAAGAGCCGGCCGCCGAGCTTGGCGTCGAGCAGGCTGGCGTTCAGCAGCGGCGTTTTGACCGCATGGCCGTCGATCCGCTTGGCGGCGGCGAGCACGTCGTCGTAGGTCGGCAGGCGCATCGGAAGACCCTTCGAATGGCGGGGCGGGGAGTCTCGCGCCCGGCGCGCGACCGGACAAGTCCGATCATGTCTCGATACGCGCGAGCCAGATGTCGAGGGCGAGACGCGACGCGGGCTCGTCGAGCGTGGGCGTGTGGCCGATGCCCGGCAGTTCGAGCTGCATGAGGCCGGGCTTCGTCGCCTTCATCGCCGCGAAGGTCTCGGCCGAGAGCACGTCGGACTTGCCGCCGCGCACCGCGAGCACGGGAATGTCGGCGAGCCCGCGCCACAACGCCCAAAGATCGATCTCGGGATCTGGGCCGGGTTTGAGGGCCGCCGAAATCCGCGTGTCCCAATCGAAATGGAGCTTGCCGTCGGCACCTTCGCGATAGGTGTTGCGCACCAGTTTCGACCAGCCTTCGGAATCGCCGGCCAGCACGTCGGGCAGGAATTCGCGCAAGGCGACCGACGCGGCCGCCCAATCGGGCTGCACGCGGTCGACCGAGATATACTCGAGGATGCGCCCCGCACCGCCGCGCGCGATGTCGGGGCCGATATCGTTCATCGCCACGCCGCGGACCGCGCAAGGCATGACCGTCGCCAGCGCCATGGCGAGCAAGCCGCCGAACGAGGTGCCGATCGCGGCGAATTCGCCGAGGCGCGCGACGATGGCGAGCGCGCGCAGATCGTCGAAATACTGGGGCGGGGCGTAGCTCGCGGGATCCTTGGCGTAGTCCGAGCGGCCGCGGCCGCGCAGATCGGGGCAGATCACGCGATGGCCCAGGGCGGCGAGGCGCGGGGCAACGTCGTCGAAATCGTTGGCGTGGCGCGTGAGACCGGGCAAGCACAGCACGTCGATGCGGCGGTCTGGGCCCGCCGCCGGCGCCCAGTCGAAATAGTGCAGCGACAGCCCGTCCGAGGCGGTGTAGCGCCGCGACGCCGGCGTCACGCGCGCTCCTCTTTCTTCGCTTCGTCCCACAGCTTGTCCATCTCGGCGAGATCGGATTCCGCGGGCGTGCGGCCTTTGTCGTAGAGCTTTTCCTCGACCCGGCGGAAGCGGCGCTCGAATTTGGCGTTCGCACCGCGCAAGGCGGTCTCGGCGTCCACGCCGGCCAGACGCGCGACGTTGACGATGGCGAACAACACGTCGCCGAGTTCCTCCTCGAGCCGCTTTTGGTCGGCGACGGCGAGTTCGACGCGCAGCTCCTCGACCTCCTCCTCGACCTTGTCGAGGGCGGCACCCGCCGTACCCCAGTCGAAGCCGACGCGGCTCGCGCGCTTCTGCAGCTTTTGGGCGCGCAAGGCCGCGGGCAAAGCGAGCGGCACGCCGTCGAGCGCGCCGGATTGCGCCTTGGCGCTGCGCTCGTGCGCCTTGGTCGCTTCCCAGGCTTCGGTCTGTTCTTCGGCGGTTTTGTCCTCGCGCTTGGCGAAGACATGCGGATGCCGGCGGACCATCTTGTCGGCGAGGTCGCGCGCCACGTCGTCGAAATCGAAGCGCTTCTCTTCCTCGGCCATACGGGCGTGAAAAACGACCTGGAACAGCAGATCGCCAAGCTCCTCGCGCAACGCCGTCATGTCCTTCTTGGCTATCGCGTCGGCGACTTCATAGGCCTCCTCGACCGTGTAGGGCGCGATGGTGTCGAAATTCTGCTCGATGTCCCAGGCGCAGCCGGAAACGGGATCGCGCAATTGGGCCATCACGGCCAAAAGGCGGGCCATCGGCGGCGCCTTGGAATCGGTCGGATCGGTCATGGGAGCGAGGGTATAGGGCCGGGATTACGCCTTGGGTAGGGCCTTGGCGGGCAGGGCGGCGCCGTCGAGGGCCGCACCGCGCCAATCCACCGCTTCGACCTGGGCGTGGGCGAAATCGGCCATGCGCAGATCGGCATCGACGAAAGCCGCCTTGCGCAGATCGGCATGCGCGAACCGGGCCGAGCCGCAATAGGCGGCCGAGAACGAAGCCTCGCGCGCGTCGGCGGCGTAGAAATCGGTCTGGTCGGCGACGGCGAGCTGGAAATCCCCGCGCAGGAGCTTCGCCCCGGCGAAGTTCGCCGCGCAAAGATAAGCGCCCTTGAAGCTCGCGCCGGTGAAATCGCCGTCGGCGAAATCGTAGCCCGAGAGATTGGCGCCGGCGAAAGAGAGCCGCGCGCCCGGCGGATCGTTGGCGCGCAAGCGCCGCCCGAGCACGCTCAGCGCCGCCTGCACGTCGGTCTGGATCGCGCGATAGATGCTCTCGGCCGTGACCGGCTGGGGCGGGGCCGGGCAACGCTCGCGCACGAAAGCCGCCAAGGTCTGGACGATCGGGCCTTGGTCCTTCGGCCGCTCGCGCGCCTGGCGTTCCAGCGAATAGATCGAGCCGACGCGGATCTGCACCTTGTCGTCGCCAAGCCCGGCGAAGGACTGCGCCATGATCTCGGCCGAGCGACCGAGCTCGGTGGCCTCGGCGGTGCGCTGCTGGGCTTCGACCAGGCGCCGCGCGGTCCAGGCGCGCCATGCCAGGAATGGCAGCACGGCGCCGGCGGCCGCGGCGATCATCACGTCGCGCAGCTCGGCCGCATTGGCCAAGAGCCAGAACCAAGCATGGTCGAGATCGCTGGGCATCGGAGCGGGACCATCCGGAATCGAGACCGGCACGCAGTCTATCAGACCCGTAGGCCGGTGTCCTTAGATCGCATAATATAGATTATCAAAAACTATGGAAGCCTATTCTAGTAAATGGGTTACGCTTTATCCCCCAAGTATATCCAGAACCAATCCATCATAGCCCGGCTCGACGCCTTCGGGCAGTTTCGCGGCCCAGTCGGCGTACGCCGCACGGTGGTTCATATGGGTCAGCACCGCCCGGCGCGGCCCCACCCGTTCGATCCATTCGAGGGTCTGGGCGAGATGGCTATGGGCCCAGTTGGGCGGCTCTTGCAGGCAATCGACGATCCAGGTGTCGATGCCCGCCAGTGCCGCGAACCCCGCCTCGGGGAGTTCCTTCACGTCGGTCGAGTACGCGAAATCGCCGAACCGGAGACCCAGCGTCGGATCGCGATCGCCGCCATGGATCTGGACGAAGGCCGCCACGTCGATATCGCCGATCCGGAACGGAACGCCGGGCTCGACGATCCGAGGCGTCAGCACCGGCACGACCCAGACGCCCTTGGCGGTCATTTCGCCCGGCGGCTCGAACGCATAGCCGAACCGGCGCCGGGCTTCGGCCAAGGTCCGCGCGTCGCCATAGGCGTCGAGCGGCCCGTTCTTGTGCCAATTCAGCGAACGCAGCTCGTCGATCCCATGCATGTGATCGGCGTGCTCGTGGGTGAACACGACCGCGTCGAATTTGGTCATGCCCGTGGCCAGCAGCTGCTGACGCAGATCCGGACTCGCATCGACCAGGATGCGCGTGGTGGCGCTTTCGACGACGATGGAAACCCGCGTGCGTTTGTCGCGCGGATCGCTCGAGGAACAAACCGCGCACTTGCAGCCGATCACCGGCACGCCCGAGGATGCGCCGCTCCCCAGCATCGTCACTTTGAGCGCAACGCTCATGCGGCTTGGACGGAGACGCGCTTCACGCGCGCGAACAGCCGGTGGAAATTCGCGGTCGTGACGTCGCCCAGCGCCTCGACGCTCACGTCCTTGAGGCCCGCCACGCAGCGCGCGGTATGGACCACGTAGCTCGGCTCGCACGGTTTGCCGCGCATCGGCACGGGGGCGAGATACGGCGAGTCCGTTTCGACCAGCAAGCGGTCGAGCGGGATTTCGCGCACCGTGCGGCGCAAATCTTCGGCGTTCTTGAACGTGACGATGCCCGAGATCGAGATGAAATAGCCTAGCCCCAGCGCGTGCCGGGCGAGTTCCAAGCTCGACGTGAAGCAATGCAGCACGCCCGTGACGCCGGGCAATTCCTTGGCGGCCCAGTCGAGCATCTCGGCCGTGTCCGCGTCGGCGTCGCGGGTATGGATCACCAGCGGCAGGCCGCTTTCGTGGGCCGCGCGCATATGGGCGCGGAAATTCTCGCGCTGCGGTTCGCGCGGGGATTTCTCGTAGTAGTAATCGAGCCCCGTCTCGCCGATGCCCACGACCTTCGGATGCGCCGCGTGCGCGAGCAGCGCTTCGACCGCGGCGGTTTCGTTGGCCGCCTCGTGCGGATGGATGCCGACGGTGCAGAAGATGTTGGGCGCGGCTTCGGCGATCTTGCGCACGTTCTCGAAGGCCGAGAGCCGCGTGCCGATGGCCAGCATCGTCTCCACCCCCGCCGCGCGCGCGCGCGCCAGTACGCCCGGGAAATCCTTCTGGAGTTCCGGGTAATCGAGATGGCAGTGGGAATCGACCAAGTTCATGTCTTGGCCCCTTCCCCCGCCTCCACATGGCGCGGGAACAGGCCTTGCGGGGCCGGCAGTGCCGTGCCCGCCACGAGCGACGCGTCCCACGCGGCCGCGTCGCGCTTGTCCGCCGGCACCGCCAGCTGGTCGAGCAGCTTCGCCATCGTGCCGGGCATATAGGCTTGCAGAAGCAGGCCGACGCGCCGCAGCGTTTCCATCAGCGTGTAGAGCACCGTGGCCATGCGCGCGGGATCGGTCTTGCGCAAGGTCCAGGGCGCTTGCGCATCGACATAGCGATTGGCGTCGGCGACCACGGCGAACACCGCGTCGAGCGCCTTGTGGAAGCCTTGCTGGGCGATCTCGGCGCGCACGATCGCGAGCATCGCCGCGGCCTTGTCGAGCAGCGCGCGGTCCGCATCGGCGAAGGCGCCGGGCGTGGGAACGGCCGCACCGGCGTTCTTGGCCACGAAGGACAGCACGCGCTGACCGAGATTGCCCAGATCGTTGGCGAGGTCGGTGTTCATGCGTCGGATCATCGCGGCGTGCGAGAAATCGCCGTCCTGACCGAACGGCACTTCGCGCATCAGGAAGTAACGGACCGCATCGAGGCCATAGGTTTCGATCAGTTTGTTGGGCTCGATGACGTTGCCGAGCGACTTGGAGATCTTCTGGCCTTCGTTGGTCCACCAGCCATGCGCGTAAACCCGCTTCGGCGGCGCAAGGTCGGCCGCCGCCAGGAAAGCCGGCCAGTAGACCGCGTGGAAGCGCACGATGTCCTTGCCGACCATGTGGACCGAGGCGGGCCAGAAGGCCTTGAATTTCTCGCTTTCGACGTCCGGATAGCCGACGGCGGTCGCGTAGTTCGTCAGCGCGTCGAGCCACACATACATCACGTGTTTTTCGTCGCCGGGCACCTTGATGCCCCAATCGAAATTGGTGCGCGAGATCGACAGATCCTGCAGCCCGCCTTTGACGAAGCTCGACACCTCGTTGCGGCGCGTCGCCGGGCCGACCGCATCGGGGTTCTTGGCGTACCAATCGAGCAGCCAATCGCCCCAATCCGACAGGCGGAAGAAATAGGACGGCTCCTCGACCCACTCGACGTCGGCACCCGAGGGCGCGCGCTTCTTGCCGTCAGCGCCCGTGGTCAGTTCCGATTCTTCGTAGTAGGCCTCGTCGCGCACCGCGTACCAGCCCGAATAGGCGCCGAGATAGATGTTGTCGTTGCCCTTGGGCGTCTTGCGCGCGGCCATCGCCGTCCAGATCGCCTGACACGCATCGACATGGCGCTTCTCGGTCGTGCGGATGAAATCGTCGTTCGAGCAGCCGAGGGCCGGCAGCAGCGCGCGGAAATTCTGCGACACTTTGTCGACGAGTTCTTGCGGATCGACGCCGGCGGCGGCGGCGGATTTGGCGACCTTCTGGCCGTGCTCGTCGGTGCCGGACAGGAAGAAGACCCGATACCCGTCGAAGCGCATGAAGCGCGCCTGCACGTCGCAGGCGAGCGACGTATACGCGTGCCCGATATGGGGCACGTCGTTGACGTAGTAGATCGGCGAGGTGACGTAGAAGCTTTTCATGCCGGGTTTATCGCCCGGCGCATCGCCGAGGGCAAGTTTACCCCGCTGTGGCCGGGTTTTTGCTATCAGCTTGGCCATGGACGAACTCGAAGCCTATGTCGAGCGCGCGGCGGCGCTGATCGCCCTCCCCCTCGATCCCGCGCACAAGGCGGGCGTCGTCGCCAATCTCGGCCGGACGGCGGCGATCGCCAAGCTCGTGACCGACTTCCCGCTGCCCGACGAGATCGAGCCGGGTCCGGTTTGGCGCCCATGACCCCGTTCGATATGCCGGCGCACGAGATCGCCCGGCGCGTGGCGTCGGGCGGCTTGTCGGCGCGCGCGGTGACCGAGGCGCTGCTCGAACGGATCAAGGCGCGCAATCCCGAAATCAACGCCTTCACCGACGTGACGGCCGCGCGGGCCTTACGCGAAGCCGACGCGGTCGACGCCAAGCGCGCGCGCGGCGGGAAACTCGGCGCGCTCGCCGGCGTGCCCTATGCGGTGAAGAATCTTTTCGACGTCGAAGGCTTGCCGACGCGCGCCGGATCCAAAATCAACCACGATTTGCCGCCCGCCAAGCGGGACTCGTTCCTGGGCCGCAAACTCGCCGAAGCCGACGCGGTGTGTCTGGGCGCGCTCAACATGGGCGAATACGCCTACGACTTCACCGGCGAGAACGCGCATGACGGGCCGTCGCGCAACCCGCGCGATCTTGCGCGCATGACCGGCGGCTCGTCGGGCGGCTCGGGGGCGGCGGTCGCATCGGGCATGGCGCCGATCGCTTTGGGCTCGGACACCAACGGTTCGATCCGCGTTCCCGCCGCGTTGTGCGGCATCTTCGGCCTGAAGCCGACCTTCGGGCGGTTGAGCCGGGCCGGCACCTTCCCGTTCGTGGCGTCGTTCGACCATCTCGGCCCCCTCGCCCGCTCGGCCAAGGATCTCGCGCTCAGCTACGACGCGATGCAAGGCCCCGATCCCGACGATCCCGCGCAAAGCCCGCGCGCGCATGAGCCCACGTTCCAGTCGCTGGCGCTGGGGGCGGAAGGCTTGCGCGTGGCGGTCGCCGGCGGGTATTTCGCCAAAGGCGGCGATCCGGCGTGCTTCGCCGCCGTCGCCAAAGCCGCCAAGGCGCTCGGCGCCGCAAGCGAAGTCGTGTTCCCCGAAGCCCATCGCGCGCGCGCGGCGGCCTATACGATCACCACGGTCGAGGGCGCCCAACTGCACGAACATCGCTTGCGCAAGCGCGCGGACGATTTCGATCCCGCCACGCGCGATCGTTTGCTTGCGGGCTTGCTGGTGCCGTCGGCGTGGTACGTGCAGGCCCAGCGCTTCCGGCGCTGGTACGCCAACGAGGTCGCCAAGCTGTTCGAGCGCGTGGACGTGATCCTGGCCCCCGCCACGCCGTGCGCGGCGCCATCGATCGGCCAGCAGACGATGACGATCGACGGCCAGGAGATGCTCGTGCGCCCCAATCTCGGCCTGTTCAG
>JAMNXK010000426.1 GCA_023653245.1 Tagaea sp. | reverse complement strand
GGCCTCCAGCGCGCGGGTGATGAGGCCGCGGATGACGGCCGAATCGTCCACCACCATGACCCGCACGGCCGAGGGTCCGGACCCCGCCGGCTTGTTCGCTTCGGTACCGATCGACATTTAAAGGAGACCTACCTGCGTCAATTTGGATTCGACGATCTCGCTGTCGAACGGCTTCATGATGTATTCGTTCGCCCCGGCCTCGATCGCGATCTGGATCTTGGTGAGCTCGGTCTCAGTCGTGCAGAACAGCACGATGGGCGCGTCGCCGCCGGGCAGCGCGCGAAGCGCGCGAAGGAATTGGATTCCGTCCATCACCGGCATGTTCCAATCGAGCAGGATCGCGTCGGGAAGGGCGCGCTTGCACGCGTCGAGCGCCAGCTGCCCGTCGGCCGCTTCTTCGACCTTGAAACCCAGCGCTTCCAGAATGCGCCGCGCCACGTTGCGGATGACCCGCGAATCGTCGACGACCAGAAAATTTTTCATGCAAGCACCTCCGTTCCGCCCGACCGGGACGGAACGCGACCGACTATATACACGGGCCACCGCATCCGACAAACGGCGGTCGCGACTATCCGTTTCGGTTCTGAGCGGAGGCTGAAATTCCTAACCGGCGGCCGTCGCGGGCAGAATCGCGCGTAAAACAGGGCCGTCTTGCCCGGATCCGACGTCGATACCGCCGCCGGCGGCGCGCGCGAGGCGCCGGGCGAGTTCCCAGGGGGCCGCTTTCGGCGTCAATTGCGCCGGCGCGGTGCGGCCCGCGAAAGCGGCGGCGACCTCCTCGGCGATCTTGGCGCCCTGGCCGATCGCGACCGCTTCCAGCGTCGCCCGCCCGCCGGCGACGGCACCGGTCGCGCGCACCGTACCGCCGCGCGGCAAAGCCTCGACGCCGGCCAGCGCCAGCAACAGCGCGATCCGCGCGCCCACCCGGCCGGATCCCGCCTCGCACGCCGGATCGATGCGCCAGTCGAGGGCCGCCTTCTCGCCTTCGAGCATCGCGGCGAGCAATTGCCCGGCTTGGGCGAACGGCGCCGTGCCGGACAACGCGCCGGGCGTGCCGTAGACCACGCGGAAAACCTGCAGCCGCCGGCTCGCCTGGCGCGCCGACTGGCCGATCAGGCGCACGACTTCGACGTCGGCGGTATCGCTTTCGGCGAGCAGCTCGGCGCCGTTGACGGCAGCACCCGCCGGCCCGACGAGATCGTGGCACATGCGTGCGGCGATCAGTTCGAGCAGGCGCAGATCGGCGTCTTCCATCGCCCGAACCTAGCAACGCGCGCGGCACGGCGCTATCGTCGCGATATGGCACGCTTGGCCCCCGGCAGCTATGTCCGTCACCCCGACAAGCCCGAATGGGGCTTGGGGCAGGTGCAATCGGCCGTGGGCGCGCGGATCACGGTGAATTTCGAGAACGCCGGCAAGCTGCTGATCGACGCGAGCGCCATAGCCCTCGACGCGGTCGATCCGGACCGCGAGCCGGCATGAGGCGGTTCGGCGCGGCGCTTCTGGCGGCCTTGATTTTCGCCGCGCCGGCCCGCGCGCAAGCGCCGCCGGTCGAGGCGTTGAACCTCGCGCTGATCGGATCGGCGCGCGCGGGCGATCTCGACCTCGTGGCCCGCGCGCTCGATCTCGGCGCGGACATCGAGGCGCGCGAGCCCCGCCAAGACAACACCGCCCTGATGGCCGCCGCGCGCGAAGGCCACGCCGCCATCCTCGATCTGCTGCTCGCGCGCGGCGCGAAGCTCGACGCGGCCACGCGCGACGGCTGGACGGCGCTGCTCTACGCCGCTTGGAACGCCAATCATCTCGTCGCCCACACGCTGGTCGAGCGCGGCGCCGATCCCAACGCGACCGACCGCGACAACGGGTATTCGCCGCTGACCCTCGCCGCACGGCGCGCCTCGGTGACGCTCGGCGTCGCGCTGCTCGGCAAGGGCGCGCGGCTCGACCATGTCGAGCGCCGCTCGGGCCTCGACGCGTTGGCGCTGGCGGCCGGCGCCGGGTCGGCCGAGCTGGCCGCCGAGCTGCTGGCGCGCGGAAGCCGCCCCACGATCCAAGGCGTGGGCGGGGAATCCGCGCTGACCCTCGCCGCCAAGCGCGGCGATCCGGCCACGATCGACATCCTGCTGACCGGCGGCGCCGACCCGAACGCCGCCCGCGCCGACGGCTTCACGCCCGCTTTGGTCGCCGCCGCCGAGGGCAACGCCGAGACCTTGCGCAAGCTCGCCGCCGCCGGCGCCAAGCTCGACGCGCGCGCGCGCGACGGTGCGGGCGTGCTCGGCGGGGCGTTGCGCAGCCTCGATCCCGACACGATCCGCGCGGCGATCGAGACGGGGGCGGCCATCGACCAGCCCGATCGCGACGGCGAAACCGCGTTGATGATCGCCGCGCGCCTGGGCGACATGGCGATGATCGAGCTGTTCTTGCGCCTGGGAGCGGCCCCCGACAAACGCGCCGATCCGCCGGGGCCGACGGCGCTGATGCTGGCGGCCAATCACGGGCATCGTGCCGCGGTCGAGCGTCTGCTCCAAGCCGGCGCCGATCCAAGCCTCAAGACCGAAGACGGCTGGGATGCGATCAAAGCGGCCGAGGATATCGGCGAGGACGAGATCGCCGCCCTCTTGCGCGCGCGCCCGGGCCGCCGGTAAATCGCTGCCATGCGTTTCGTACTCCTCCTGGCCCTCGGGCTCTTCGCATCGCAGCAAGTCCAAGCCGCCGGCGATCCGGTGCGCGGCGCCGAAGTCTTCCGTAAGTGCGTGACCTGCCACACGGTCGAATCGGGCGGCCGGAATCGCGTCGGCCCGCGCCTGCACGGGGTGTTCGGCCGCCGCGCCGGCACGGTCGAGGGGTTCCGCTACTCCGACGCGTTGCGCGCCTCGGGCCTGGTCTGGGACGACACGACGCTCGACGCCTATCTCAAGGATTCCGAGGGTTTCGTGCCCGGCACGCGGATGTATGGCGGGCTGACGCTCGACCAGGACCGCGCGGACCTGATCGCCTATCTCCGCCAGGCGACGCGATAAGCCTTGATATTCCCGGGGGTTCGGCTAGTGTTCCCGGCAAGAAACTGCCTTGCGGGAGAGCCCTCCATGAAAGCCATGTTCCTCGGATTTGCGGTCGCGATCGTGATGGCGATCGGCGCGCATTTCGTTCTCGACCGGACGGCGCAGCAATCGACCGCCGATCGTTACTCGTCGCCGTCGAGCGTGCGCCTCTAAGCGCCCTCCTCCCTCACCGATACCGCAACGGCCCGCACGCGCGGGCCGTTCGCGTTTGGGGGTTATTTCGGATCGAACTCCAGACCCCAGGCGGAGAAGTAGTCGCGCCGCTCGTCCCATTTGGGGTCGACCTTCACGTGCAAGAACAGATGCACTTGCCGGTCGAGCAGCTGGGCGAGTTCGATGCGCGCGCTCTGCCCGATCGATTTGAGCATCGCCCCGCCCGCGCCGATCACGATCTTGCGCTGGCCTTCGCGCGCCACGTGGATGGTCTG
>JAMNXK010000425.1 GCA_023653245.1 Tagaea sp. | reverse complement strand
GGCAGCCAGAACGGCGCGCGGGCGCGATGGCTTTCGCTCACGAAAACGAGCGCGGGCTTGCGCCGCCACAGCCGCGACACGTAGCGCCACTTCGCGAGATAGGAAGCGTCGTTGTGCAGCCAAAACGCGATCCGCTTGGCGCCGCGCGCGAGGTCGAGCAGCCGATGGCCGCGATTGGCGACGTAAAGATCGGGCGCCTCACCGGCGAAATCGGCGAGCGGCGCCCAGTCGACGCCGTCGTGGCGCAGCTTGGCGCCGCCGGCCGTGTAGGCGCGTACCGCGTGGCCGCGCTCGGCCAGGGCTTCGGCCAGGCGCACGAACGCCGTCTCGGCCCCGCCCAGCGCGCCCGTCCCGGCGCTGCGTCCGTCGAAGGCCATTCCGTCGTCGGCCAGCGCGATGCGGGCCACCGGTCTATTCCTTCTCGTATTTGGCCTTCAGATGCGACACCAGCGGATACAATCCCGCCAATGCGGCGAGAACAAGGCCGTACCCGCCTTCCCGATAGCCCTTGCGCGCGACATAGCACTTCCAGAACCGCGAGAAGAAGCGGCGCACATAGCGCGACGTGGGATCGGGATCGCCTCTCTCGCGCAGATCGGCCGCCCGAGCTTGCGTGTAGCGGTCGAGGCGGCGGATCGTCTCCGACAAATTGCGATCGACGTGATGGATCAGGCGCGAGGTCAGCGGCGCGCCTTCGGCGCCGTCGAATGTCAGCGACGGATGCACGCGCTCGCGGCCCCAGATTTTCGCACCCTTGCGGAACAGGCCCGGATAGGCGTTCTTGCCGAAGGACGCACCCCAGCCGTAGCGCACCAGCCGCGCGCCGATATAGTTGTCGACCGGGATCAGATGGCGCGCGGCACCCGACTTCGCGATCGTCGCTCGGATCTCCGCCGCGAGCTCGGCGCCGACGATCTCGTCGGCGTCGACTTCCAGGATCCACGGCCCCGCGCACGCGGCGATGCCGGCGTTGCGACGATCGCCTTCGACGTCCCACGCGCCTTCGATAACCTTGGCGCCGTGCTTCTCGGCGATCGCGCGGCTGGCATCGGTCGTGCGGTCGAGCGCCACGACGATCTCGTCGGCGAAGGCCACGCCCGCGAGGCAGGCGGGCAGGCGCGCTTCCTCGTTGCGCGCGACGATGAGCGCGCTCAGCTTCATGCGGCTCTCGCGGGTTGGCGCGCGAGCAAGGCGTGCGCGGCGGCTTCGGCCGCATCCACGCTCAGCGAGTCCATCAGGCCTTGCGCGTGGCGCGGCTGGAACTCGATGCGCGCGAACAGCTCGCCTTTGCTTTCGGGCGTGCGCACGAAAGCGGCGTTGGAGCCCCAGGGGCGGAAATGCCGGTCCTCCGACGGGCCGAACAGGCCGAGCGTGGGCACGCCGGCGGCCGCCGCGACATGCATCAATCCGGAGTCGTTGCCGACATAAAGCGTGGCGCGCGCGATCGCGGCGGCGACCACGCCCAGGTTTTCGGTGCCGATCAGATCGACGGCACCGGCTTGCAGCAAGGGCTCGGCCATCGCCCGCTCGCCGGGGCCGCCGACCACCACGAGCCGAGCGCCGGCCAATCGTCCCGCCGTCAGGCGCCGGGCGAGTTCGGCGAAGCGCGCGGCGGGCCAGACCTTGCCCGGCCAATTCGCCGTCGCGCCGAGCACCAACAAGGGGCCGTCGCCGGTCAGCGCGCGCGCGCGGTCTTTGGCCGCGTCCGAGAGCCATAGTCGCGGCGCGGGCGGCGGGGACAGCGCCAAGACGCGCGCGGCGTCCTCGACGCGATGCAAGGCGTCGTCGCGTCCCGCCAGAATTGCGCGGCGTTTGGCGGGCAGGAACCAGGCGAGACCCGAGCCGCGCATATCCACGACCAGATCCCAAATTCTCGGCAGGCAGCGCGCCCACAGCGAAAACCAATGCGCCTTGAACGGCGCCTTGGCGAGGGGGATCGTCGCCTCGCGACCGGGCACGGCGTCGAACAAGGGGGCGGCGGCGGGGCCGCAGGCGATCGTCGTCCGCAAACCGGGATGCGCGTCGAGCAAATGCGCCAGCACCCCCGACGTCAGCACGGCGTCGCCGATCCGGTTCGAGGTGACGAACAGCGCTCTCACGCGAGACGCTCTTCCCACTCCGACGCGGCGATCGCCCAGGTGCGGTCGCGGCGCATCTCCTTGGCGGCGGCCGACATGCGCAAATGCGCGGCCGGATCGGAGAGCAGCTCGATGGCCGCCCCCACGAACGCGTCGTCGGACGCGCACAGTCGGCCCGTCAGCGCGTCGGACACGCGCTCCATCGCCACGGAACTTTGGGTGAAGGCGATCGCCGGCAGACCGGCGGCTTGCGCCTCCATCAATGCGATCGCGGCGGTTTCGTCGGGCAGCGACGGATGCAGGAAGGCGCGCGACTGGCGGTAGATGTCGGCCATCTGCGGATCGGGCTGCGGGCGGTGGACGATCACGCCCGACGTCGCCCAGGCTTGGCAAAGCTCGTGCAGCGGGCGCACGGCGTCGGACACGTCCCCGCCCCAGCGCGCGCGGTCGAGCAGCGCGGAATGCACATGCAGTTCGGCGTTCGGCACCGCCGGGCGCACGCGTTCGGCGAACAGGCGGATCAGACGCTCGAGCCCGCCCAGCGGATGGCACACCGTGATCGCGCGCGGCGGCTCGGCCAGGTCGATGGGATTCTCTTCGACGAAGGAATGGCCGGGTGCGGGCGAAATCACCGTCGTCGCAAGCCCCAGCATGTTCGGCCAGCGGTCGCGATGGGCGTAGGATTGGAACACAAGCTCGGGCCGCCAGCCGGCCAGCGCCGATTTCGCGACTTCGCCGTCGAGCGACGCGGGCGCGCCGTGCATCCACAGAAAGCGCTTCTCCGCCTTGGCGACATGGGCGAGCAAAGCGGGGTCGTCGATCGCAACGACGATTTCGGGCTCTTCGGGCGGCGGCTCGGTCCAGCCGAGCCAGCGCACGCCGTCGCAGGTGATCGGCTGCTCGACCTTGTTGATGACGTAGACCGTGTGGCCGCGCTGGGCGAGCGCGCCGGTCAGATAGGCGAGCGCGCGCGCCGACGGGTCGAGCGGGCGCGACGTGGGTCCGAACCCGTCGAACGAAATCGACGATTCGACGAAACAAATCCTTTTGGCCATAGGGCCTTATAGGCCGGGGCCCCGCCCTTGCCAAGCGCCGGCGGCGCGCCTATTTCAAAGGCATGAGCGTTCGTCGTTACGCGTCTTTGCCGGGCCGCGCGGTGCTGGAAATCGCCGGTGCGGACCGCGCGACCTTCCTGCAAGGCTTGGTGTCGTCGGACGCGACCAGGATCGCACCGGCGCGCGCGCTGCACGCCGGCTTCCTGACCGCGCAAGGGCGCTTCCTGCACGAATTCCATATGGCCGCGCTCGACGAGGCGATCCTGCTCGACGTCGAAGCGGCGCGCCTCGACGATCTCGCCAAGCGGCTCAAGCTCTACAAGCTGCGTTCGAAAGTGACGATCGCCGCACGGCCCGACCTC
>JAMNXK010000424.1 GCA_023653245.1 Tagaea sp. | reverse complement strand
TATCACGACGCGATCGAAGCCGAACTCGCGCGCCTCAAGGCCAAGTTCGGCGTGGCCGTGTTGTGGGACGGGCATTCGATCCCCTCGCAAGTGCCGCGCTTTTTCGAGGGGCGCTTGCCCGACCTCAATCTCGGTTCGGCGTCGGGCGCATCGGCCGATCCGGCGTTGACCGAGATCGCGCGCCAGGCGCTCGACGGGCCGGGCATGACGCTGGTGGTGAACGGCCGCTTCAAGGGCGGCTACATCACCAGGCGCTACGGCCGCCCGGCCGAGAACCTGCACGCGTTGCAGCTCGAAAAAGCGCAGATCGCCTATATGGACGAAGCCCCGCCTTATCCGTGGAGCGCCTCGCGCGCCGCCCCGATGATCGCGCGCGTCGAGCGCACCATGCGCGCGCTGGTGGCCTGGGCCATGAAGCGCTAACGCCAGGCCCAGGGCCGCGCCTGGCGGTCGCGCGCGGCGAAGGCCGCGAGATCGGTTTCGTGGGCGAGCGTGCGGTCGATCGCGTCCCAGCCGTTCAGCAGCGCTTCGCGGTCGCGCGGATCGATCGGAATCGGATGGAGCGAGCCGTCGGGCAGACGGAGCTCGTCGCGCGCCAGATCGACGGCGATGCGCGCGAGCGGCGCCGCCGCGAGATCGGCCAAGAGCCGCCGCGCCGCCGCCTCGGGCAAGGTCACCGGCAGCAGGCCGTTCTTCAGCGCGTTGGCCACGAAAATGTCGGCGAAAGACGGGCCGAGCACGGCGCGCACGCCCCATTGCAGATGCGCCCAGACCGCGTGCTCGCGCGACGAGCCGCAGCCGTAATTCGCACCGACGGCCAGGATCGTCGCGCGCTTGGCCTCGGGTGCCGCGAGCGGGAAGGCGGGATCGGCGCGCCAATCGGCGAAAAAGGCTTCGGCGAAGCCCGCGCGCGACACGGTGGCGCCGAAGCGCGCGGGGAACATCGCGTCGGTATCGACATGGTCGATCGGGATGGCGAGCGCGGGGCCTTCGTGGCGGACGAACTTTTCCATGATCAAAGATACCGGCGCGGATCGGCGATGGCGCCTGCGATCGCCGAGGCGGCGGCCGTGACCGGCGAGGCGAGATGGGTGCGCGTGTTCGGCCCTTGGCGGCCTTCGAAATTGCGGTTCGAGGTCGCCAGGCAGCGTTCGAACGGCGCCAGGCGGTCGCCGTTCAAGCCGGCGCACATCGAACAACCCGGTTCGCGCCATTCGAAGCCCGCGCGCAGGAAGACCTCGTGCAGCCCCAGCGCCTCGGCGTCGCGCTTGACCCGGCCCGAGCCCGGGACGACGACCGCGCGGATATGCGGGGCGATCTTGCGCCCGGCGACGATCGCCGCCGCCGCTTGCAGATCCGAAAGCCGCGCGTTGGTGCAGCTGCCGATGAAGATCTTGTCGAGCTTGAGGCCGAGCACGGGCTTGCCCGCGTCGATCCCTTGATACGCGAGCGCGCGGTGGGGCGCGTCGCCGGGCACGCACGCATCGACGTCGAAATTCTGCGCGGGATCGGTGCCCCAGGTCACGCGCGGGGCGAGGGCGGACGCGTCGAGCGACACCTCGCGGTCGAACGCCGCACCGTCGTCGCCGGGAAGCCGGCGCCAATCGGCGAGGGCGCGGGCGAACGCCTCGCTCTTGGGTGCGAAGGGCCGCCCTTCGAGATAGGCGAAAGTGGTGTCGTCGGGGGCGATCAAGCCCGTGCGCGCGCTCGCTTCGACCGTCATGTTGCACAGCGTGAAGCGGCTTTCCATATCGAGCCCGCGCACCGTGGGGCCCGCGAATTCCAGCGCGTGGCCGAGCGCGCCGTCGACGCCGATCTTGGCGATCAGCGCCAGGATCAAATCCTTGGCCGACACGCCCTTCGCCAAAGCGCCCGCGATCGTCGCGCGCATCGTTCTGGGCGCGGTCACGACCAGGCTTTGCGTCACCAGCGCGTGTTCGACGTCGGACGTGCCGATGCCCCACGCCCAGGCGCCCAAGGCGCCCATCGTGGTCGCGTGCGAATCCCCGCACACGATCGTCAGGCCCGGCAGCGCCAGCCCCAGCTCGGGGCCGATCACGTGCACGATCCCTTGGTCCGGATCGCCGATATCGTAGTTGCGGAAACCATGCTCGCGCGCCGCCGCGCGCAAGGCTTGGATCATCTCCGCCCCGCCGGGCACGGTCGCGTCGCCGCGCCCCGGCTCGGTCGATACGATGTGATCGGCGGTGGCGAAGGTGAGTTCGGGATGGCGCACGCGGCGCTTTTTCTCGCGCATCGAGGCGAAGGCTTGCGGGCTGGTCACGTCGTGGATCAGATGGCGGTCGATATGCACGAGCAGCCGCCCGCCGCCCAAATCGCGCACGACATGCGCGTCGCGCAGCTTGGCGAAAAGCGTGCGCGGGCCCATCGTCACTCGGCCGCGAAACGCTTTTCCGCGTCCCAATAGGCGGGGAAGCCGACCGCTTCCTGCAATTCGGGGAAGGTGATCGAGGGCGGCAGCCGCGCGTCGTCGCCGGCCTCGAGCGCCGCGAAGGCTCGGCGCATCGCGTGGATCGCGGCGGTCAGCGCCACCACGGGATAGACCGCCAGGCGATAGCCGATCGCCTCGAGCTCGGGCGGCGGCAAGACGGGCGTTTTGCCCTGATGGACCATGTTGGCCACGCACGGGCGCGGGATCGAAGCGCAAAAGCGCTTCATCTCCTCGACGCTCTCGGGCGCTTCGAGGAAGACGATATCCGCCCCTTCGTCGACGAAGTCCTTGCAGCGCGCGAGCGCGTCGTCGAAGCCGTTGACCGCGCGCGCGTCGGTGCGCGCCAGGATCAGGATATCGCCCGACCGCGACGCGCGCAGCGCATCGCGGGTTTCGCACGCGGCGCGGATCTTGAGTTTGGCCTCGCCGCGGCTCACCACTTGCTTGCCGCGCGTGTGGCCGCATTTCTTGGGACTGACCTGGTCTTCGAGCATGATCGCCGCGGCACCCGCGCGGGCGTATTCCTCGACCGTGCGGCGGACGTTGAGCGCGTTGCCCCAGCCCGTGTCGCCGTCGCCGACCACCGGCAGGGGGCCGGCGGCGGAAATCACCCCGCGCAAGGAATCGAGCATCTCGCCCATCGAGATGAGGCCGGTATCGGGCTGGCCCAGCCGCGCGGCCGACACGGCGAAGCCCGACATGAACAGCGCTTCGTGCCCGGCCTCGCGCGCGAGCTTGGCCGACAGCGCGTCGAACACGCCGGGCATGACCGCGAGGCGCTTTTCGGCCAGGCGCGCGCGCAGGATTTCGGCTTTGTTCAGCGCAGGGGCGGTCATCGGCGTCTCCCGTGGTTCTTGGGCGAACCTTAGCGGCGGGGCGCGTTCCGCACCAGGGCCGCTTGACCCGAACGCGCGCCTCGCCTACCTAGATTCTCATGGCGCTGCGCGAAATCCTGGTCGCTCCCGACCCCCGTCTCAAGGTCAAGGCCCGCAAGGTCGAGACCTTCGACGCCGAGCTGAAGACCCTGCTCGACGACATGGTCG
>JAMNXK010000423.1 GCA_023653245.1 Tagaea sp. | reverse complement strand
TTTCCGAACGCCCTCGGGCATCCGGCTCGTGCGCGTCAACGCGCAGACCGGCACGCCCGCGCGGCCCGGCGAGCGCGACGCGATCTGGGAAGCCTTCAAGCCCGGCACCGAAATCCGCGAGGACCGCGCGGTGCTCGACTCGGGCGGCGCGTTCGCCGCCCCCGCGCCCGGCATCGCCACGCCCGCGGGCCAGGACGCCGACGGGATTTATTGATAGGCTTGGCGCCATGACCGAAGCGAAAATCGTCGAGATCGACGGCCAGACGGCGATCTTGTTGTCGCCCGAAGCGGCGGCGCATTTGAACGCCAAGCCGGGCGGAAAAATGCATGTGTTGGACGGGCCGGCCGGGCCCGTGCTCTCGACGCTCGATCCCGAGGCGGCGCGGCAACTTGGATATGCGCGCGAGCTGATGCGCGAATTCCCGGAAACGTTCAAAGCGCTTGCCAAATGAAAGAGCCCGTTTGGGTCAATCGGGTGGCGCTGCTATTGGCGCATGACGAAAGCGTTCGCGTGTTCGGTGGCGCGCCGGGAATGCGGGACGAAGGGTTGCTGGACTCTGCCCTGATGCGCGCCGAGAATTTGTTCCGATACACCGGCGAAACGGATGTGGCGCGATTGGCGGCGGCTTACGCGTTCGGCGTCGCCAAGAATCATCCCTTCGTGGATGGAAACAAACGCGCCGCTTTTGCCGCCGTCGGCATGTTTGTTCGGGCGAACGGTTTTCGCTTGCGGGTGGACCAAGGCGAAGCGACGCGAGCCGTGCTTGACGTCGCCGCCTCGTCGGGCGAGGCGGGCGAGATCGCGTTCGCCGAATGGCTGCGGCCGAGGCTCGCGCCCTACTGAGCCGCTTGCTCGTTCGGGCGGCCGAATGCGGCTTCCATCTCGCGGCGGAATTTCACCGCCGGATCGGCGGCGTCGTAAGTCACGTCGTCCCAGCGCACGAGCCCGCCTTCGGGAATGTCGCGCAGGAGCGTCACATGGCTGGCGAGACCCAGCGGCAAGAAGCCTTCCGCGAGCGAGCGCCTCGCCGGGACTTGCTTGCCCCACACGCAGTATCCGCCCTCGCCGTCGAGCGTTTCGCCGGCCTTGAGCGCGCGCTTGGCGGTGGCCGCGACGTCGGCGTGGAACGCCAGCGGCGCGCCGGTCGGCTCGTTGCGCAAAGCCGCCGAGGCGACCGAGATGCCGATCTCGAGCCCGATCATGTGGATGGGCCGATAGAGCGCCATGTGCTCGAAAGTCTCGTCGGGCAGCATGCAGTATTCCTGCGCGCAATGGCGCACATAGTCGTGCCCCGCTTCGACCACGACATACACGCCCCATTGCAGGTGACTGGCCACCGGCGACCCGTCGCGGTTCAGCGACGAGACCACTTCGACCGTGCCCTTGCGCGTCAGCACGCCGCCTTTGTCGCGCGGCTTGCACAGTTTGGCGAGGTCCGGCGCGGGGCAGGGCGGGAAGGCGAGACCGTCGTCCTGCGGCAGCAGGCCCGTGGCGTTGGACACGGCCGTCATCTCGATGCCCGACTTGGAGCCGTCGATGAAGCTGTTGAACATTTTCGGGTTGAGGCCGCCGCGCGCGACCATCTCGGCCGCGAAGCCGAAATTGTCCCACACCGTGTCGGGGGTGGAGGCGTGATAGCGCGGCAGATAGCGCGTGCCCTTGCCCGCGGCCACGACCTCGAAACCGCAAGCGCGCGCCCAATCGACCTGCTCGCAGATGAGCGCGGGTTGATCGCCATAGGCGAGCGAATACACGACGCCGGCGGCGCGCGCTCTGCGCGCCAGCAGCGGGCCCGCGACGACATCGGCTTCGACGTTCACCATGATCACGTGCTTGGCGTTGGCGATCGCGGCCAGGCAGAAGCGGATGCCCGCGCGCGGATCGCCGGTCGCTTCGACCACGACCTCGACCGCCGGATGGGCGATCAGCGCGTCGGCGTCGTCGGTCACCCAGGTCGTGCGCTTGTCCACCGCTTCGCCCGGCGAGCGCGCGCCGATGCGTTCGTCGGTCCAGCCGCAGGCCAGAAGATTGGTCCGCGCGCGGCCGGGCGACAGGTCGGCGACGCCCAGGATATGCAGCCCGGCGGTGCGCCGCGCCTGAGCCAGGAACATCGTACCGAACTTGCCGGCACCGATCAGGGCCACGGTCACGGGACGGCCTTGGGCCTGGCGTTCGGCCAGCAGGGCGGCGAGATTCATGGCGGTTCCTCCGGTTCGGCGCCGAGCATGCCGTCCGGACGGGGGCTTGCCAAGCGGTCCCGCATTTCGTATGCGCTTCGCCACCCCGAATTGGAGTTGCCGCCCATGCGCGCCGAAATCGCCGCCGTCGCCGCCGAGATCAAGCAATCCCTCGATCTGCTGCGGAGGTTTCTTTGACTGGGATCGCGCGCTGGTCAAACTCGAGGAGCTGAACGCGGCGGCCGAGAACCCGGCGCTGTGGGACGACGCCAAGAAGGCGCAAACCGTCTTGCGCGAGCGCAAGCAGCTCGAGAACTCGATCCAGTCGGTCAAGAAGCTGCAAGCCGATCTCGACGACGCGACCGGCCTGATCGAATTGGCCGAGGCGGAAAACGACGCGGGCGTTCTCGCCGACGCCGAGAAGGCGATGATCGCGCTGAAGGCCGAGAGCGAAAAGCGCGGTCTCGCGGCTTTGCTCTCGGGCGAGGCCGACGCCAACGACGCCTTCCTCGAAATCCACGCGGGCGCCGGGGGCACCGAGGCCCAGGATTGGGGCGAGATGCTGTGCCGCATGTATTTGCGCTGGGCGGAGAAGCGCGGCTTCAAGGCCGAGTATCTGGAGGAAAGCCCCGGCGAAGAAGCCGGGATCAAATCCGCCACGATCAAGATCTCGGGCGAGAACGCCTATGGCTGGCTGAAGACCGAAAGCGGCGTGCACCGTCTGGTGCGCATCTCGCCGTTCGATTCGAACGCGCGCCGGCAGACCAGCTTCGCCTCGGCCTGGATCTTCCCGGCGATCGACGACGACATCCAGATCGAGATCGCCGAATCCGACGTGCGGACGGACGTGTATCGCGCATCGGGTGCTGGCGGGCAGCACGTCAACAAGACCGAGAGTGCCGTGCGCCTCACGCACATCCCGACGGGCATCGTCGCGGCCTGCCAGACCGAACGCTCGCAGCACAAGAACCGCGACAAGGCGTGGAAGATGCTGCGCGCGCGGCTCTACGAGGCCGAATTGCGCAAGCGCGAAGCCGCCGCCCAAGCCGAGCACGAGCAGAAAAGCGATATCGGCTGGGGCCACCAGATCCGTTCTTACGTGCTGCAGCCCTATCAGATGGTCAAGGATCTGCGCACGGGCGAGGAAACGTCGGACACGCAAAGCGTGCTCGACGGCGATATCGACCGCTTCCTCGAAGCTTCGCTCGCTTCGCGCCTCAAAGGCGGCAAGGCCGAGTCCGACGAGAAGAACGCGTAGCGCGGGATATGTTTTGGCGGAAGCAGCCTTGGACCGGCCTCTCCTTCGACAAGCTCAGGA
>JAMNXK010000422.1 GCA_023653245.1 Tagaea sp. | reverse complement strand
CGGCGCGGGGGATCGCCGCGAACAGATCGCGCGCGTCGCCGCGATAAAGACGCACATTGGAAAGGCCGCGCAGCTCGATATGCCGCAACGCCGAAACCACCCCGTTGACGAACGGCTCGGCGCCGATCAGCGCCACGTCGGGGTTGGCGGCGGCCTGGTGGGCGAGATGCTCGCCGCCGCCGAAGCCGATTTCCAGCCACAGCCGATGCGGCATCGCGCCGAACGCGGCGGGAAGGTCGAAATCCGGCGCCAGCTCGTGGGCCGACAGCCGGGTTTCGAGCAAGGCCGATTGCCCGGGCCGGAGTTTGCGTCCGCGCCGCCGGCCATAAGAATGGAGAGGGCGCCGGGAGGTTTCCCCCGGCGCCCCGTCCGTGTCGTCCGGTTCGGACGCGCTCAACGCGCGCCGAAGGCCGATTTGAGATCGGCCACCAGATCGGTCTTCTCCCACGAGAAGCCGCCATCCTTCTCCGGCTTGCGGCCGAAATGGCCGTAGGAGGAGGTGCGCCGATAGATCGGCCGATTGAGCTTGAGATGCAGGCGGATGCCGCGCGGGCTGAGGTCCATGAGGTCCTGCAGCACCTTCGAGAGCTTCGCCTCGTCGACCTTGCCGGTGCCGTGGGTATCGACATAGACCGACAGGGGCTTGGACACGCCGATCGCGTAGGAGAGCTGCATCGTGCAGCGCGCGGCGAGGCCCGCGGCGACCACGTTCTTGGCGAGGTAGCGCGCCGCGTACGCGGCCGAGCGATCGACCTTGGTCGGATCCTTGCCCGAGAAGGCGCCGCCGCCATGTGGGGCGGCACCGCCATAGGTGTCGACGATGATCTTGCGGCCCGTGAGGCCCGCGTCGCCGTCCGGCCCGCCGATGATGAACTGCCCGGTCGGGTTCACGTAGAACTCGTTCTCGGGAATCTTCCAGCCCTTGGGCAGCACTTTCTGCACATAAGGGCGCACCATCTCGCGCACGTCGTCCTGATCGACCTTCTTGGAATGCTGGGTCGACACGACGATCGCCGTGGCTTCGACGGGCTTGCCATCGACGTAGCGCAAGGTGACCTGGCTCTTGGCGTCGGGCTCGAAGTTCTTCTCCTTGCCCGAGTGGCGCGCTTCGGCCATCAGGCGCAGGATGTTGTGCGAGTACTGGAGCGGGGCGGGCATCAGCTCTTCGGTTTCGTTCGTCGCGTAGCCGAACATGATGCCTTGGTCGCCCGCACCCTCGTCCTTGTTGCCGGCGGCGTCCACGCCCATGGCGATGTCCGCCGACTGGCCGTGCAGCAGCACGTCGATCTTGTTGCGCTTCCAGTGGAAGCCGTCCTGCTCGTAGCCGATCTCTTTGACCACTTCGCGGGCGATCTTCTCGATCGCGGGGGCGTTGACCTTGCCGCCCTTCAGCATGGGCGCTTTGGGCCCGCACTTCTTGGCGTCGAGGCGGACTTCGCCGGCGATCACGATGCGGTTGGTCGTGGCCAGGGTTTCGCAGCCCAGACGCGCATAGGGGTCGATCGACAAGAACGCGTCGACGATCGCGTCGGACACGCGGTCGCATACTTTGTCGGGATGGCCTTCCGACACGGATTCGCTGGTGAACACGAAATCGCCCTTGCGCATGGGCCTGCCTCCAAAAACCGGACGGGGAACGCGGCGGGAGGGATCCCGCCGCCCGGGCGGCGGAACGCGCCCGGAAACGTGAACGCGCGCGGACACCCCGGCATTCCCGGCCGGGGTACCCCGCGCGCGCGCGTCTTGTGGCAAGGAACGCCGCCCCCGTCAACCCGCGCGGTTGCCGAGGGCGGGTTCGGCGCTAGTCTTTCGCGCCTTTGGGCGGCCGGCCGCGGCGTGGCCGGTCATGGACCCGCGAGGAGGGGTCGTTCTTGGCCAACGTGCGCATCATCGTGACCATGTTCTGGCGCACGCTGCGTTCGGTCAGGTCGTAATAGGCCCGGACCAGCTCCAGCGTCTCGCGCTTGGCCATCGGATCGAGGTCGAAGGACGGCGGCGGGCCTTCGGCCACGCCTTGCATGTGCTTGCGCCCATGCGTCGAAACCTCGGCCGGCATGTCCTCGAAGAAATAGCCCACCGGCACGTCGAGCACGCGCGCGGCCTCGTAAAGGCGCGACGCCGAGAAGCGGTTGGCGCCGCGCTCGTTCTTCTGCACCTGTTGGAAGGTCACGCCCAGCAAGCGGCCGACATCGTGCTGGGACATGCCCAGCACCGTGCGCCGCTCGCGAAATCTCTTGCCGACATGGATGTCGATGGGATTGGGGCCCGGCGAGGCGCGCCCGCGTCGTCCCAGCGGATTCCCGCGGCGTTTTTTCTGGATAGGTTTCGCAGCCATTCTCTCGCTCCCGTTTTCGGCCGGCTTCCATCTGACGGAGTCGCCAGCACCAGCTACATTTGTAGGAAGAAAGTTGGAAAGAAGCAAAGAGCTTCGATTTCTAATCGGCTGTTTTTCGCGTTTTTCTTGCCGCGAGGGCGCCAAATACACTCAATACGATCAACAATCCGGCCGGAATTCCGGCGCCGAAACGGGAAAAAAGAGTGGGCGCAACTAAAGCTGGTAAATTCGCGTCCAAAACGCCGACCCGTTCCAGGTCGAGCCGGGCGATCACCCGGCCCATCGGATCGATCGAACCCGATATCCCACCGCCCGCTGCGCGGATCACCGGCAGCCCTTCCTCCACCGCCCGGAAGCGCGCCGCGGCGAAATGCTGGAACGGGCCGATCGAATAGCCAAACCAAGAGTCGTTGGTCAAATTCAAGATCATTCCCGGACGCATCGACGGATCGATCGCGCGTCCGGGAAAGATGATTTCGTAACATATCAAGGGCGAGACCGGCGGCAAGCCGGGTATCTGGATCGTCGCGGGGCCCGGCCCGGCGCTGAAATCGACGCCGCCGGGGACGATTCGGTCGATCGGCAGAATTTCCCGAAAGGGGACGTATTCGCCGAACGGGACCAAATGGAATTTGTCGAAATTCGCCAGCATGTTGGCGCCCGAATCGAGCGCGTGCGCCGAGTTGAAAGCGCGCAAGCCCCCCGACGCGTCGGGCTCGACCCGGACCGCCCCGGTGATCAGCACCCCACCCGGTGGGGCGGCCTGGGCAATCTGCCGGCGCCGCTCGACCATGCGCGGATGATCGCCCCAGATCGGGAACGCCGTCGCCGTCTCCGCCCAGATCACATGGGTCCGATCCGCGAATCCCGCCACGCGCGACAGCGCGATGGTGCGCTTGAGATTGGCCTCGCGCGCTTCGGGGTCCCATTTGAGCGCTTGGGGCACCACGGGTTGGACCAGGCGCAAACGCACGTCCGGAACGAACGCGGTCGGATTTTCCGCAAGGCGCCAGGCGCCGAACCCGACCGCCACGACCAAGGCGCCGGCCCCGGCGAGAATCGGCCGCCAGCGCAGCGTCGCCGGCAGGGCGAACAGCGCCACGCTCAGCGCCGACAGCCCGTAGGCGCCGCCGATCGACGCGAGCTGCAGCATGGGTGCGGTCT
>JAMNXK010000421.1 GCA_023653245.1 Tagaea sp. | reverse complement strand
TGCGCCGCGCGCTCGCGCATATCCGCGCGGCATGGCCCGATATCTGGTTCACGACGTCGGGCCGTATCGCCGCGCACGCGGCCAACTTGCCACCAGGCACGGTTCCGGGCGGATAAGCGGCGCGCGATTGGGCAGCCGCCTATTGCGATGCGGCAAACGGAGAGCTTGGCGTTGCGTACGCCGATCCTTATCCATATGAATAAGCTGGATTTTCAAGAGCATTGAATCGCAAAGCCGGACATATTGCGGTGCATGGCACAGCGCTTGCTACCCGTTGTTTCGGGCCGATGGGGGCCGGTGTCGATCAAGGGGGAATCAAGATGGGTTTGTCACGTCGTCAATTGCTGGGCTCCGCCGTCGGTGGCGCGGCCATTCTCGCGCATGGCCGCATGGGCGCTTTCGCCCAAGCGCCGACGATCAAGGTCGGCATTCTGCATTCGCTGTCGGGCACGATGGCGATCTCGGAGACGACGTTGAAGGACGTCATGCTGATGCTCATCGAGGAGCAGAACAAGAAAGGCGGCGTGCTCGGCCGCCGCTTGGAACCGGTCGTCGCCGATCCCGCGTCCAACTGGCCGCTCTTCGCCGAGAAGGCGCGCGAACTGATCAGCCGCGATCGCGTGGCGTCGGTGTTCGGCTGCTGGACCTCGGTCAGCCGCAAATCGGTGCTGCCGGTGTTCAAGGAGCTCAACAACATCCTGTTCTATCCCGTCCAGTACGAGGGCGAGGAGAGCGAGCGCAACGTCTTCTATACCGGTGCGGCGCCCAATCAGCAGGCGATCCCGGCGGTCGACTATCTGATGTCCAAGGATGGCGGCGAGGTGAAGCGCTGGGTGCTCGCGGGCACCGACTACGTCTATCCGCGCACGACCAACCGCATCCTCGAAGCCTATCTCAAATCCAAGGGCGTGGCCGACGCGGACATCCTGATCAATTACACGCCGTTCGGCCATTCCGATTGGCAGACGATCGTCGCCAACATCAAGCGCTTCGGCTCGGCCGGCAAGAAGACGGCCGTGGTCTCCACGATCAACGGCGACGCCAACGTGCCGTTCTACAAGGAGCTCGGCAACCAAGGCGTCAAGGCGACCGACATTCCGGTCGTGGCGTTCTCGGTCGGCGAGGAGGAATTGGCGGGTATCGACACCAAGCCGCTGCTGGGCCATCTCGCCGCCTGGAACTATTTCCAGTCGGTCAAGAACCCGGACAACGAGGCCTTCATCAAGACGTGGCAGGCCTTCACGCGCAATCCGCGCCGCGTCACCAACGATCCGATGGAAGCCCACTACATCGGCTTCAACATGTGGATCAAGGCGGTGGAGAAGGCCAATTCGATCGAGCCCGACCGCGTCATCGCGGCCTTGCCGGGCGTCAAGCAGAAGAACCTCACCGGCGGCGAGTCCGAAATGCTCGCCAATCACCACATCACCAAGCCGGTGATGATCGGCGAGGTGCGCGAGGACGGCCAGTTCGACGTGGTCTGGCAGACGCCCGGCTTGGTCCCCGGCGACGCCTGGTCCAAGCATCTGGAAGGCTCGCGCGACCTGATCGGCGATTGGGTCACCCGCAATTGCGGGAATTGGAACACCCGGACGAACCGCTGCGGCGCTTGATCGCCCGCGCGGTAAGCGGCGCGCGCGCGGCCTTCGGGGCCGCCGCGCGGCGCGGATTTCTCGCCGCGTTGCTCGTGGCCGCCGTGATCTGGGCGGCCGCGGGCGCGCCGGCGAAGGCGTCCGATTTCGACGCGGCGCTCGACCGGTTTCTGGCCGACGGCTTCTCCGAGACCGAGGCGGGCATCGGCGCGATCTTGGCCGCCGGCGAGCCGCGCGGGGTGGACGTGCTCGACGCGCTGCTCGACCGGCGCTTGTTCGTCGTGCCGGCCGAGCGCGGCGTGTTCGTGCGCGAGCGCGGCGGCGCCGCGCGCGACGCGCGCACCGGCGCGCTTGTCGCGTCCATCCCAACCGGCGCCACGATGGTGCGCGTGAACAACCGCCTGCGCGGCATCGCCCAGGCCGCGCTTGGCTCGATGACCTTGCTGTCGCCCGATCCCGCGCGGCGGCTGCAGGCGGCCCAAGCGGTGTTCCGCTCGCGCGACGCCGCCGCGCTGCCCGCGCTCGACCAGGCGCTGGCGCGCGAAACCGTGCCGCGCGTGCGCGCGGCCTTGCGCGAGGCGCGCGCCGCGATCGTGCTGACCGATTCGCGCGCGGCCGACGCCGAGCGGATCGCGGCGATCGAGCATATCGCGCAGATCGGCGATCAAGACGGAATCGCCTTGCTCCGTCAAAGCCTGGGCGCTTCGCAAGGTGCGGTGCGCGCCGCGATCGAAGCCGGCATCGCGCGCATCGAGCGCGTCCAGCAAATGCGCCAGATCGGGCAGACCTTCTGGTTCGGCCTGTCGCTCGGCTCGGTCTTGCTGCTGGCGGCGATCGGCCTGGCGATCACCTTCGGCGTCATGGGCGTGATCAACATGGCGCATGGCGAGATGGTGATGATCGGCGCCTACGTGACCTTCGTCACGCAAGAGGCGTTCCGCGCGCACGCGCCGCATCTGTTCGATTGGTCGCTGCCGCTCGCTCTGCCGCTCGCTTTTCTGATCACCGGCGCGGTGGGCGTGGCGATCGAGCGCGGGATCATCCGCTTTCTCTACGGCCGGCCGCTCGAAACCCTGCTCGCCACGTTCGGCGTGAGCCTCATCCTCCAGCAAGCCGTGCGCACCGTCTTCGGGCCCACCAATCGCGAGGTCGGCGCGCCGTCCTACATGTCCGGCGCCTTCGAATTTTTGGGCTTGCAGATCACCTATGGCCGGCTTTGGATCCTGTGCTTCGCGATCGCGACGTTCGCGCTGCTGCTGATCGTGCTGAAGGCGACGTCGCTGGGCTTGCATATGCGCGCGGTCACGCAGAACCGGCGCATGGCGGCGTCGATGGGGATCCGCACGGGCTTCGTCGACGCGATGACCTTCGGCCTCGGCTCGGGCATCGCCGGCGTGGCGGGCGTGGCGCTCAGCCAGATCGACAATGTCAGCCCCAATCTCGGCCAGGGCTACATCATCGACAGTTTCATGGTCGTGGTGTTCGGCGGCGTGGGCAATCTCTGGGGCACGCTGGTGGCCGCCTTCACGCTGGGCATCGCCAACAAATTGCTCGAGCCTTTCGCGGGCGCGGTGCTGGGGAAGATTCTGATTCTCGTCGCGCTGATCTTGTTCGTGCAGAAGCGCCCGCGCGGGCTGTTCGCGCTCAAGGGCCGGGCGGTGGAGCAATGATCGCGCTGGCGCTGGCGCGCCGCCTGGATGGGCGGGGCTGGATCTTCCTCGCGTTTCTCGGGGCGCTGGGCGTCGCGGTGCCCGCGTGCAACCTGCTGATCGCGCCGGATTCGGTCTTCCATATCGGCACCGGCACGGTCGTGCTGCTCGGCAAATATCTGTGCTACGCGATCCTGGCCTTGGCGCTCGATCTCGTCTGGGGCTATTGCGGGATCCTGTCGCTCGGACACGGCGCGTTCTTC
>JAMNXK010000420.1 GCA_023653245.1 Tagaea sp. | reverse complement strand
GTAGCGCGCGCGGTTGGGGGCGATCAGGCCGAGCGTGCCCAGGCTCGCGGCCTTGCGCCCGAGCGTCGCCCAGATCTGGCGCGCGAAACTCGCGACCGAGGTCTTGCCGCTCGTGCCCGTCACCGCGACGACCGTCGCGGGCTGCGCGCCGTGGAAGCGCGCGGCGGCGCGCGCGAAGGCGCGGCGCGGATTCTTGGCGACGAGATACGGCACGCCCGCCGGCAGATCGAGACCGGGCGCCGCGAGGATCGCGGCGGCACCGTTGCGCAAGGCCTCGCCGACGAACGCCCGGCCGTCGTGCTTGGCGCCGGCGAAGGCGGCGAACAGCGAACCCTTGACGACGTCGCGCGAATTCGCGGTCACGCCCGAAATGTCGGGATCGGCGCCGCCGCTATTCTCGAGGACGATCTCGGGATCGAGGAGCAGGCTCAACCGCATCGCCCCCTACCGAAGAGTCGCGGCCGCGAGCAGCGGCCTTGTGAGGTCGGTGGGCAGGTCGTCCATCGGCGTCACGCCCAAGATGGGCGCCACGCGCGCGATGATGCGGCCGGCGGTGGGGGCGGCGACGACGCCGCCCGTCGCGTAGCCGCCGGTGTCGCGGCGGCCTTGCGGCTCGTCGACCATCACCAGCAGCACGTAGCGCGGCTTGTGGGCGGGGAACGAAGCGACGAAGGAGGAGATGCGCGCGTTCTTCTTGTAGCCGCCGCCCGATTGGACCTTTTCGGCGGTGCCCGTCTTCCCGCCGACGAAATAGCCCGGCACTTCGGCCGTGCGGCCCGAGCCGCGCTCGACGTTCAAGCGCATCAGCTGGTTGAGCTGTTCGGACGCGCGCTGGCTCATCACGCGCTCGCCGGCGACGGCCGCGTTGTCTTCGCGCGCCAGGATCGTCGGCGCGCGATAGATGCCGCCGCCGACCGAAGCGGCCGAGGCGGCGGCGAGCTGGATCGGGGAGACCGACAGGCCGTGGCCGAAGGAGATCGTCAGCATGTTGATCTCGCGCCACGGGCGCGGGATCAGCGGATGCCCCACTTCCGGCAATTCGACGGGCGAGGGCTTGAGGAAGCCCACGCGTTCCATGAAGTCGCGCTGGCGGGTCGGGCCCACTTGCAGCGACATGCGCAGCGCGCCGAGATTGGAGGAGTAGATGAACACCTCCGGCGTGGACAGCCAGCGGTTCTTGCCCTTGAAGTCGGAGATCGTGAAGCGGCCGATCTGATAGGGGCGGCTGGCGTCCCAATTGTCGGTCATGCGCACCGCGCCGGTGTCGAAGCCCATCGCGGCGGTGAACATCTTGAACGTCGAGCCCATCTCGTAGGTCCCGAGCGTGTTGCGGTTGAAGCGAGCGTCGGCCTCGGCCAGGCCCGGCGCGTTGGGATCGAAATCGGGCAGCGAGACCATCGCGGCGATCTCGCCGCTGTTCACGTCGAGCAGGATCGACATGCCGCCGATGGCGCGGAAGTCGTCGATCGCGCGCTGCAACTCCTCGCGCACCGCGTGCTGCACGCGGATGTCGAGCGACAGGCGCAAGGGTTCGTTGACGGTCTTGAGGCGCTCGTCGAAGCCTTGCTCGACGCCGGCCAGGCCGCGATTGTCGACGTCGGCGAAGCCCACGATATGGGCCATCAGATTGCCGTGCGGATAGACGCGGCGCTCCTCGCGCTGGAAGAACAGGCCCGGAATGCCCAGCCGGTTCACCGCGAATTGCTGGCGCGGCGTCATGTTCCGGCGGATCCACACGAAGGACCGGCTCTCGCCCGACAGCCGGTCGCGCAGCGTCTTTTCCTCCAGCCCCGGCAGCACCGAGGCGAGCTTGCGCGCGGCGTCGGCGGGATCGGCGATCAGGCGCGGATTGGCGTAGAGCGACTGCGTGACCAAGGAGGTGGCGAGCAGCACGCCGTTGCGATCGACGATATCGGCGCGCGAGAGATCGAGCGGGCCCGTGTTCGGCACGCGCGCCTGGCGCGGCTCGCGCGCTTCGCTCAGCAGCGTCACGTCGACCAGCCGCACGGCGACGACCGCGAAACACACGGCGAAGAGCAGGCCGCCGATCACCAGGCGATGGCGCGCGGTCTCCATCGACTGCATGCCCGCACCCTCGACGCGCAACCGTGCCGGAAAGCCGCGCACGATGTCGAGGAAGTTCATCGCCATCAGCGGCGCTCCGGCGTCGAAGCGGGGCGGGGCGTTTCGGCGCGCGCGGCCGGCACGGCCTCGACGCGGCCGAATTGGCGCGGGCTCATCGGCTGCAGATCGAGATGGCGCTGGGCGAGGGCCTGCAGCCGCTCGGGGCGGTTCACGTGGCTCCATTCCGCGCGCAGCACGTGGATCGATTCCTGCTCGCGCACGATGTCGCGATTGAGCCGCGCGAGCTCGCGTTCGAGGGCGATGACCTCGTGCTTGAGCTGATAGAGCGCCAGCGCACCCAGGCCCGCGATCGCGATCCACAGGAAGGTGACGAAGCGGCTCATGCGGCCGCACTCCAGGCCGGGGCCGCCGTGCGCTCGGCCACACGCAACGTCGCCGAGCGGGCGCGCGGATTGCGCGCGATCTCGGCGGCACCAGCTTTCGCGCCCTTGCGGGCGACCAGCGCGAAAGACGGCGCGCGCAATGCGGCTTTGGCGGGCAGATAGCGCGAGCCGCGATCCTCGCCGCCCGAGCGCTTTTTCAGGAATTCCTTGACCGCGCGGTCTTCGAGCGAGTGGAAGGAGACCACCGCGAGCCGCCCGCCGGGCTTCAACAAGCGTTCGGCGGCGGCCAGGCCGCGCGCGAGCTCGCCCAATTCGTCGTTGGCGGCCATGCGCAGCGCCTGGAACGTGCGCGTGGCCGGATCGATGCCGTCCTTGGACCGCGGCACGCAAGATCGCACGAGACTGGCAAGCTCGCCGGTGCGCTCGATGCGTTTTTCGGCGCGCGCGGCGACGATGGCGCGCGCCACGCGGCGCGACAGACGTTCCTCGCCGAGCCGGTAGATCGCATCGGCGATGTCGGCCTCCGGCCAGTCGTTGACGATGTCGGCGGCCGAGAGCCCGTCGGCGCTCATGCGCATGTCGAGCGGACCGTCGCCGCGGAACGAAAACCCGCGCGCGGGATCGTCGATCTGCGGCGAGGACACGCCCAGATCGAGTGCGACGCCGTCGAGCGCTTGCGCGGGCGAGAGCGCGTCCATCTCGCCGAAGCGGCCTTCGATCAGCGTCAGCCGCGCGCCGTATTCCGCCTTGAGCGCTTGGCCGCGCGCGATGGCGGCCGGATCGCGGTCGATGGCGACGATGTCGCACGTGGCCGCGTCGAGGATCGCGCGCGTATAGCCGCCCGCGCCGAACGTGCCGTCGAGATAGATCGCCCCGTCCTTGGGCGCCAAGGCCGCCAGCACCTCGGCCAGCATCACCGGAACATGGGCGGGCGTTTGGCTCATGCCGGCGCACCGCCCAAAATCGCGCGGCGCTTTTCCGCTTGGTCGGCGGCGAAGGCGTCGGGGTTCCAGATCTCGAAGAATTGGATGCGGCCG
>JAMNXK010000419.1 GCA_023653245.1 Tagaea sp. | reverse complement strand
TGGACGCGATCGATCTCGCCGCGCGCCAGGCGCCCGTGCCATTCGTCGACGAGCTGGAAGTCGACATGCTCGATCTCGAAATCGATCCCGAGCTGCAGCCCGAGCGGCGTGTTCGCCGCCTTTTGCGCTTCCCATTGCCGGTTCAGCGCGCGGTCGAACAGCGCGAGGCCGTCGGGCGTGACCGCGCGCACATGGGTGGGATCGTTGAGGAAGCCATCCGAGCGCGGATGGGGGACAACGATCTCGATGCGCGCGTCGGGCGCCGCCACGCGCCATAGCTCGGCCATCAGCCCGAGATAGGCGGCCGGCGTGGCGCCCAGATGTTCGAGCGCGTGGATCAACGCGATCTCCTCGGCGCTCGAATCCGGCCACGGCCAGGGCAAGGCTTCGAGATCGACGACTTGGTCGGGCGCGCAGCCAGCGAAGCGATCGACGTTGACCCAGCCGGCGCGCTTGGCGTTGCCGCAGCCGAGATTGAGCTTCATGCCGCACCCAGCGCCGCGTCGAGATCGCGGATGATGTCCTCGACGCTCTCGATGCCGATCGAGAGCCGGATCACCTCGGGCCCTGCGCCCGCCTTGACGCGTTGCTCTTCGGTGAGCTGGCGATGCGTGGTCGAGGCGGGATGGATGATCAGCGAACGGGTGTCGCCGACATTGGCCAAGTGGCTGAACAACTCGACCGTCTCGACGACTTTGACGCCCGCGTCGTAGCCGCCCTTCACGCCGAAGGTGAACACCGCCCCCGGACCCTTGGGCAGGTACTTCTTGGCGAGCGCGTGGTGGGGGCTGCTTTTCAAGCCGGCATACGACACCCAAGCGACCTTGGGATGCGACGCGAGGAACTCGGCCACGGCTTGCGCGTTGGCGACATGGGCGGCCATGCGCAGATGCAAGGTCTCGATGCCGGTGATGGTCAGGAAGGCGTTGAGCGGCGCCATCGTGGGCCCGAGATCGCGCAAGCCCACCGCGCGCGTCTTCATCGTGTAGCCGAAATCCCCGAAAGTCTCGGCGAATTTGAGCCCGTGATAGGCGGGATCGGGCTCGGTCATCGAGGGGAACTTGCCGCTCGCGAACCAATCGAACTTGCCGCTTTCGATCACCGCCCCGCCCATCGCGTTGCCGTGGCCGGAGAGGAACTTGGTCGTCGAGTGCACGACGATGTCCGCACCCCATTCGAAGGGCCGGCACAGGAAGGGTGTCGCCAGCGTGTTGTCGACGATGAGCGGAATCTTGTGCTTGCGCGCGATCGCGGCGACGGGCTCGAGATCGACGATCACGCCGCCGGGATTGGCGAGCACCTCGCAGAAGATCGCCTTGGTCTTCGGCCCGATCGCGGCGTCGAAGTTCGCCGGATCGGCGGGATCGACCAGATCGCAGCCCCAGCCGAATTTCTTGAACGTCTGCGTGAACTGGGTGAGGGAGCCGCCATAGAGGTTGCGGCTGGCGACGAACCGATCGCCGGGCTCGAGCAGCGTGAAGAAGGCGAGCAGCTGTGCCGCGTGGCCCGAGCTCGCGCAGACGGCCCCGCGCCCGCCTTCGAGATTGGCCAGGCGTTCTTCGAGCACGGCGACGGTCGGGTTGGTCAGCCGCGAATAGATGTAGCCGAAGGTTTGCAGGTTGAAGAGGGAGGCGGCGTGGTCCGCGTCCTCGAACACGTAGGCGGTCGTCTGGTGGATCGGCGTGGCGCGCGCGCCGGTGGTCGGGTCGGGCGAGGCCCCGGCATGCACGGCGCGCGTGGCGAAGCCGTGTTTTTCGGGGGGCTGTTTGCCGGTCGCGTCGGGCATGGTCGTCTCCTGATGGGCGGGCGGCATGTTGCCTTCCGCGCTCGCGTAAGGGAAGCTTCGTCGGCATGCGCGAATGGCGGTTGGTCGTCTGGCTGTCCCTGGCCCAGATGATTTCATGGGGGACGCTGTTCTACGGTTTCGCGGTCGTCGTCGGGCCGATGGAGCGCGAACTCGGCTGGCCGAAGACCGAGCTGTATTTGGCCGTGACCTTGGGCCTGCTGGTCGCCGGCGCCGCCGCACCTTTCGTGGGCGCTTGGATCGACCGCCATGGCGGGTTCTTGCCGATGACCCTGGGCTCGGCCGGCGGCGGGCTGTTGATGATCGCCTGGGCGTTCGTCGATTCGCCGCTGGCGCTTTACGCGGTGTGGGCGGGGATGGGCGTGGTGCTCGCCTGCACGCTCTACGATCCCGGCTTCGCGGTGGTGGCCGCCAACGTGACCGATTGGAAGCGCGGGATTCTGGTCATGACGTTCCTGGGCGGCCTCGCCAGCACCGCCTTCATTCCGCTGGGCCATCTGCTGATCGAGACCTGGGATTGGCGGACGGCGCTGATCGTGCTGGGCGCGGTCAATCTGATCGTGTGCGTGGCGATCCACGCCTTTTGGCTGCCGGGGACGCGCGCCAAGGGTGCGGCCGCCGTAGCGGCCGACGCGACGGCGACCGGCAGCGCGCTCGGCGAAGCCGCGCGCAAGCCCGCCTTTTGGGGCTTGGGCGTCGTCTATTTCGCCTATAACTTCGCGAGCAACACGATCACGTTCCATTTGATCGGCCTGCTCGGCGAGCGCGGTGTGGATCCCGAGGCGATCGTGCTGATCTGGGCGGTGATCGGGCCCGCGCAAGTGCTCGGGCGCTTGGCACTGATGGGGTTCGCGCGGATCGACGCGCGCTGGATCGGGCGTTACGCGATGGCGGCCTTGTTCGTCGGCATCGCGATCCTGGCGAGCGGGACCGAATCGTTGTGGGCGCTGTTCGCCTTCGCCGCGATCTACGGCACCGGCAACGGGTTGATGACCATCGTCAAAGGCACGATCGGGCCCGATCTGTTGGGCCCGCGCGGCTACGCCACCGTCAACGGCGCGCTCGCTTTGCCGTCGAACGTCGCGCGCGCCGTCGCCCCGGTCGCCGCCGCGGCCTTGTGGGCCGTCGGCGGGTATTCGAGCGTGCTGGCGATCCTGCTCGCGGGGCTGGCGGGCGGGCTCGCGGTGTTCTGGGCGATCACCCTCAGGAGATGACGACCGGCTTGCCGCAATCGTCGCACGCGGTCTCGCGACGGAAATAAGCGACGAGCTGGGCGAAGAGCGCGCCGGCGGCTTCGGCGCGCAATCGCCGCGCGCGGGCTTCGTGGATGTCGTGGGGAATCTGCGGATGTTCGAACATGGCGGGCTCCTGGGTTCGACGATGTGGGCCGATCCTGCCCGCCGATCGCGCTGGCGATAATCCATCGGTTTGTCCTATGATTTGTGCTGGTAGGGCACAAATGGAGGAGTCATGGACGGGCTCGACGAAATGAACGCGTTCGTCGGCGCGGTCGAGCGCGGCGGGTTCTCGGCCGCGGCGCGCGCGCTGAAGGTGACGCCCTCGGCGCTGTCCAAGGCGATCGCGCGGCTCGAAGCGCGGCTGGGCGTGCGCCTGCTCCGCCGCACCACGCGCAGCCTCGCGCTCACGCCGGAGGGCGAGGCCTATTACGCGCGCGCGCGGCGCATCGTCGCGGACATCCGCGA
>JAMNXK010000022.1 GCA_023653245.1 Tagaea sp. | reverse complement strand
TTCGGCGGGGCTGGCACTCATGGATGGGGACGCAAGGTCGTTCGTTCGTCGGTCGATTCCAAAGACTTCACGGCCACTGGCCAAACCCGGCCGACCCCCATATAACGCCGCCTTCCTGGCCGGATGGGCGCTTAGCTCAGCGGGAGAGCACTACCTTGACATGGTAGGGGTCACAGGTTCAATCCCTGTAGCGCCCACCATCCGGTCCGGGGGGGAAATCCCTGTAAAATCAGCGCTTGCGCGGCATTGGGCCGGGGAACACCGCCCGAACGCCGGCCGCCAAAGAGGCAGTCAGATGCCGGTCCGAAGCAGGAACATGCGGTCAAAACCGTGCACCGGCCGTGCAGTCGATTCCGCTCCGTTCGCGGGCGTTCTAGCGAGATCGAGCTATCGGGACCGCTCGGCGATCGCGGTCAGGGTCCGAAGCTGGCTCAGCGGGATCAGTCCGAAATTTCCCCCGACCAGCACGCACACGCAGCTTTCGGGGTGGGCTTCCATCGCCCGGCGGGCGTTGAGCCGCGAGACCGGCTTGAGGGCGTAATAGACGAAATCGGCCTGCGGCGGCGCTTCGGAGTCGCCCGAGGCGCGGCTCTTGCTCATCGCCGCTTGAGCGCGTCGGCGATGGCCGGTGCGATCTTCTCCGCCGACCGCCCGATCACGTAGCCGCCGATCCCGATTTCCAGGATACCCCAGAGCTTGAGCTCGACCGCCTCGGTGATGCCCGGCGCCGTCAGCCCGAACCATCGCGCCACGATCAGGCCCGCGAAGACGAGCATCAGGATAGGGCGCCAATTCGCCGTCAGCCAATGCTCCGACTCTGCCTCGGCCTTGACGATACCGGCCGCCGCTTGTTCCAAAGACACCGCGTTGTTCATCAGTGCCAGCTGAAGCTGGTTCTGCATCTCGATCCGCCGCAGCTCGTCTTCGGCGTTGGGGAAGATCGACTTGGCGACCTGGCCCAGGATCGGGCCCAGGACGGGCAGGATGGCGGCGAGCATGCTCAGATCCTCCGTTGGCGCGTGGCGAGCCAGGCCGCCACGTCGGGATGGTCCTTGCCAAGCTGGAAATGCGGCCGATCCTTGAAGCTCTTCCAGTCGCCGCCCCATTCGAGCGGCACGCCGAACGCCGCGGCGTGGTGCTTCATCGCGTCCGCGAGCTCTTGGAATCCGGCGAGGTCGTTCCAGTCGATCGTCAGACGCCCGGGCCGCGCGGGATCGGCCACCATCGGCGCCAAGTCCACCGCCAGCGACGGCGTCTGGTTGTGATAGCTGTTCGGCCACTGGGCGCGCGAGCGGCCCGCGGCGAACACGGCGGCTTGCTCCTCGCGGCTCCGCGTGCCGGTGATGACCTGGATCAGAAAGGTGTTCGCCACCGCCACCACCACGCGGATGATGTCGGGGTGGCAGGTGTCGAGCCGCGCGCGCGCGATCGCGGTGAGGGTGGGCGGGACGGATCGGGCGGCGGGCGCGGTCATTTCAGCGCCATGCCGGCGAGCGTGCTCGCCATCCAGCCGGCGGTACCGAGCACTGTGGTGAAGATGAGCGCGCCGCCCCAGCCGAGCAGGCGCAAAATCGCGCGCTGCCCGTCGGCCAGCGCTTCCATCTTCCGGGAGCCCGCATCGAACGACGCCTTGGCCGCCGTCCAGCGCTCGAGACAGATGCCTTCGTGCTTGCCGATTTGCGCGAGCGCGTCGCGCGCGAGATCCCGCGCGGTCTGATCGATCTCGCCCATCACGCGCTAATCCCGTCGGCGGCGACGAACAGCGCGACGCCACAGCCCGAAAAGAACAGGTCCGCAGCACTGTCGCGCCAGCCCGCCGCCGTATCCGCACGCAGGCCGTCCGTGGCTTCCTTGATGATGGCGCCGCCGCCCGCAATCAGCGGCCCGAACACCATCGCAATCGCCATGTAGCCGAAAGCGTGGCCGAGTTGGTTCGTCGTCCAGCCGTACCAGTCGCGGCCCTGATCGTCGGGGCGCTCAAGCTCCGCGAGGGCTTTCGAGACGATGCTCATGGTATAGCCAGTGCGATGTCAAACACCGCCGCAAGTTCGGCCTCGGTTTTCCCCAGCGCTTGGCGGAACAGCGCAAGCATCGGATCGTCCTCGGGGACGACGGTCATATTTGCCCATGTCGAGCGCGCGATGATGCGTTGCTCGTCAGAAAGCGTTGTCGGTAATCCCGCCAAGGCGCTTTCGATGCTTGCGGGCAGGTTCGGCGACGCTACATCGGATTCGGTAATTAGCGTCGGCAGCGCAATCGCCAGCGCCGCCTTGAGCTGCCGCGCGGTTGCGATCCTTACGACGGGCTGCGCAACGTAAGCAGTAGGCGTGCCCCAAGCGAGAAGCGCCGCCCATTCTTCGGGCGTATCCGCCGCCGACAGCGCAACAGCCGACGCTTCTTTCGTAATCGCGACGGCCGCCGTGTTTTCGGCGTTCGCGTATTGCGCGCTCAAAAACGTATAGCTCATGCGGTGATTTCCTCGACAATCAGGGTGCAGCGCGCAACGCCGCCATAAAGGCGATTTGTCGTGCTACCGTTCGCGCGCATCGTTCCGGTTTGCGCGCCGACGCGCAGCGCGATCGTTTGTGTCGACGTAGAACCAGGCACAAATTCATATTCGACAACAAAGCTCGCAGGCGTGCCGGAGCCCGGCGAATACTGCGTCGATGCCGCCGAAGCGTTGGCGCTGGAATTGACGAAGATCGCGCCGATGATGTCGTTAGCGCCCGTCGCGCCGAACACCGTCGCGCGCACGCGCAGGCGGTTCGTCGTCGTTTTTGGCGTGATCGACACCGACGCGATTTGCGTGCCTTCGGTGTTCTGCGGAATTGTGTCGTCTTTCGGGATGGCGGTCGTTAAATCCGCGTTGGTCGTGTATTCCGCATACGCGCGGTCAACGATGACACCAGCCGCCGCCCAACTGCCATCGCCGCGCAGGAAGGTCGACGTGCTCGGCGTGCCTGTGGCGTTGATCTTCTCCAGCGCCAAGAACAGGTCGGCCATCTTGGCGCGACCCGTGGCGTCGGCCGAGAGCGCGCCGTCGGCAATTTGAGCCGTCGCAACCTGCGCCAGCGTGGCCAGCGCGCCTAAGCCCAGCGCCGTCCGTGCGCCCGCTGCGGTCGCGGCGCCCGTCCCACCCTGTGCCACGGCCAGCGGCAAGGTCAGCGACGCGCCGCCGCTTTCCGCGCGCACGGTCAATTGGCCGTTGGCATCGAAGCCAAGCAGCAGACCGGCGCGCTGTGCGGCAATCGGAAGCTCGTCGAGGTCCAGCGTGTCGGCGATCGGCGCGCGGATCGTGCGCTTAAACAGGCGCCGGAACTGCTGGAAGATGGCGACGATGCGGTCCAGCCCGGTATTGAGCGCCTGGATGTTGAGCGTGTTCGACGGGTACGGAAGATCCTCCACACGGCTCAGCGCCACGTCGCGCTCCAGGATCACGGTCTTGTTGACGATCGCCGTTCCGAAGGTGACGACGCCGCCCAGGAACCCGCCTTCCCTCGTCGTCGCCGGCGCCAGCGTGTAGCCCGTGCTCTGGAGCGCCCCATCGACATAGACCTTGATGTCGGCGGCGTTGAAATAGGGCCACGCGAAGTCGAAGACCGTCTGGGGCGTGCCGCCCACCACGGTTTCCTTGCGCGCGTCGGTGGCGTCCTCGGGGACCTGGATATGATCGGTGCTGGCCATGGCGCGACGATGGCCGCGCCGGCCGAATCGCTCAACGCACGGCGGACGGGGGCGCGGCGGGAGCGGTCAGCGCAGCCATTCGGGGTCGCGGGCGCGCATCTGCCCGAAATCCTCCATCCGGCGGCGTTCCTGGCGCGCGAGAAAGCCCGGGGACAGGGCTTCGCGGAGCGAGTTCAACACCAGCCCGTCCATCACCGGCCGCGCGTACCAAAGATTCGCGTAGGGCGTGTTCTGCAGGATCAGATTGAGCGTTTGCCCGGATTTCAGATCGCCGTCGCGCGCGAGCAAGACCAGCCGCCCGATATCCGAAGCCGTCGTTGCCCCCGGCCCAGCCAGCGTCTCCAGGAGGCCGCCGCCGAAACGGTTCGCTTCGCCGAACAGGAAATCGCCGTAGATTCCCAGGC
This sequence comes from Tagaea sp., assembly GCA_023653245.1. Next base: position 8,340 of record JAMNXK010000022.1, on the reverse strand, counting down.
CGCCGCCCTGTTTCAACGCCGCCAGGATCGTCTTGTAGCTCGTGGGGTCGCGTTCGGTGTAGCCCGCCAGATAGTCTTTGGCCGTCATCGACGCGTAGCCCGCCACGAACGTACCCGCGATGACGTGCGCGATCGTGCCCGAGTTGTTGAGCAAACGCTGGGCAACCGTCTCGCCCTCGGCGAAGTTGGCCGCCCGGCCGAGCACGCGCTGGCCGAAGGCGATGGGAAAGCCCTTGAACTGCATGATAAACCGCGCGGCTTCGCCAAGCGGCGTACCGGGGGCATATCCCTGATACATCACCCGGCGCGTGGCGGCGTCGGCTTCCAGCATGCCGAACCCCACCTGATCGCCGAAATAGGCACCCACCTTCAATTCCAGCGCGTCGCGCGCTTCGGCGATCTTGCGCGCCGTGACCCGGCCCTCGACCAGCGGTGCGATCGCATCGTCAGGCAGGGCGCGCACACGGTCGGGCGTCACGTAGGTGCGGCCGTTCGCGTCCATCCGGAACGCGGCCTGGCGCAAAGCGTTCCATTCGAGGGCGCCGATGCCGTGGCCCGCCAGCACGCGGCCCAGCTCGCCGGGCAGGCGCGCATGATCGAGACCCACCTTCGAACCCAGATGCGCGGACAGCATGCGCGACATGCCGGCCTTGTTGGCGTCGGTCCACCAGGTCAAGCCGCTCCAGCGGAAGAACTTCTCCATGCCGCGCGCCATGGCGCCCGGCAGCGTGTCGCCGGCGACATAGGGGCTGACGACGTGGCCGATGATCCCGTCGAAGCCTTCGCCGGTCAGGAACGCGATCTCGCGCGCCTGGCCCGTGCCGCGCCCCGCCAGCAGCTCGCGGAACTGCCCGGCATAGGCCTCGCCCAGGGACACGCCGTTGACCCGCAGGCCCACCGCCTTGGCGATCAGGTCCGAGGCGGAGGAAATCACCGCCCCGCCCAATTTGGCCATGCTCTGCACCGCGCGGATGCCCGCACCGATCTTGGCGGCCGAATGGTGGACCGGGATCAGCGTGGCGCCGCTCGCCTCGTCGATCGCGTGGCGAAGAATTCCCCGGTCCGCGTCGAGCTTCTGGATCATCGCTTGCGCCTTGGCGGGGTCGCGCGCGGTGTCCTTGCGCACGCGCAGCTGGGCCGCGTCCACCACCTGGGCCAGCATGTTCTCGGGGTTGGGCCCGAACACGTCCATCAGGGCGCCGGCGCGCGCGGCGCGGTGCTGATGGGCCGCGAAGGCGTCGAACGCATGCCCGGACGCGAAGTCGCGCCGGTAGTCGAGCCAGGCTTCCGCGTCTTTGAAATGCAGCACGCGATGGCGTTCGAGCGAGCGCGCGAGGTTCGCGGGGCCGGTGAAATCTCCGCGCCCGGCGGCGGTCTCGACGCGATCGCGCCCCGTCACGATATTGGTCCACACCTCGCGCAGGATCCCCGGCACTTCCTCGGGCGTGGCGCCAGGGAAGGAGCGCTGGATGTCCAGCCGGTCGATCGTCGCGCGCACCCACGCATCCGGGCCCGCGTTGCGGATCTTCGCGTCGTCGTGAATTTGGGGCCCCGCCCAGCCTTCCAGCTTGCCGATATTCGCCCCGCGCGCGTTCAGCGCCTGGCGCGAAGCTTCGAAGGACTCGGCGAAGGCCTTGGCGGCGAACGCCGCATCGGCGTTGCGGGTGATTCCCGTTTTCGCCATTTCGCGGACCACATCGTCCAGGAAATTCTCGTCGCGGATCAGTCTCTCGATATGCGGGCGTTCGGCGGCGATCTTGGCCAAGGGTTCGCCCAGGAAGCGCCGTTCGAGGCTGAGCTTGATCGCCGCCACCGAATGCCGGCCGCCGTCCACCATCCGCGTGGTGCCCTCGAACAACGCCAGGATCGCGTCGCGTTCCCCGAGCTTGGGCGCCAGCACGTCCAGGCGCGCGTCGAGATCGGCGCGTTTCAACACCGCCAGCGCCTTGTGCTTGGCGGCCAAGGCTTGCTCGATCACGGCTTCGTCTGCGGCCTCGCGCGCGGCTTGCGCCAGGCGGGCGTCGGCGCCGTCGATGGCACCGGCGGCTTCGGCCGCGCGCTTCTTGCGGTCGATTTTGGCGATCAGCGCTTCGGCCTCTTGGTCCGACAGCTTGCCGCCCGAGGCCTCGCGCACGGCGGCGATGCAGGATTCGAAAGCCAAGGCGGGTATCCTTTCTTTTCGAGCGGGGCTTTGAAAGCTTCCGTTCAGTTCTTCAAACAGCGCGCGGCGGCGCCGGCCGCGTCGTCGAAGCCCGAGGCGCGCGCGAGTTCGTCGCGGGCGGCCTTGGCGGCCTCCGCGTACCGGGGATCGGCTTCAAGATCGGCCAGCAGCGCGTCGGTGTCTTGGATCAGGTCCCGGCGTTCGGGGGAGGCGGCCGGCGTCTGGCCGTCGCTTTTTCCGCCCGGTTCGGAGGGTGCCGGGCGCGGCGCGGCCGGCCGCGCGGGCGAGGGCGGCGGCGCCGTCTCGATGGCCCGGAGTGCGGCGTCGGGATCGGCGCCGGTCGAGAAATCCAGCCGACGGCGGCGCTCGATGGCGTCCACCAGCGCCACGCGCGATTGGATGCGCGGCGTGCGGGCGATCGCCTTGCGCTCGGCCTCGCGCATCGCGGCCGAGATTTCGGGCGCCATGTCGCGGAGCTTGAGTTCGTCGTCGAGCAGCGCTTGGCGCACGCGGGCCATATCCGGCGAATCGCTCGACGCCAACCGCGCCACGGCGGCGGGCAGCTCGGCCGCCAGCGCCGCGATTTGCTTCGTCAACGGCGCGCGGCGCTTCGCGGAATCGATGCTCTCCCGGCGGGTTTCGAGCGCGGCGATCTTGGCGTCGAATTCCTCGCGTATCCGCGCCTCGCCCGAGACCCGCAATTCGTCGAGCCAGCGGCGCTGGGTCTCCAGGCGCGTTTCGATCTCCTCGCGGCGCGCGGCCAATTCGGGTGCCACCTCGCGGAAGATCGCGCGCGGATCGGGCTCGGCCCCCAGGCGAATGTCGGGGGTGACGTCGAGCGTCCGGCCCACGGCCGTGGTGGCCAGCAGATCGTCCATCTGCGCCCGCGCGCGCGAAAGCCGCATGCCGTCGAACTCGCCCGCCCAGCGCGAGTCGATCGCGATGGGGCGGCCTTCGGCCATGTCGCGCATCGCGTCGGAGAGAACGCGCATCGCCGCTTCCTGGCGCGGGCCGTCCGGGATCGGGTCACGGGCGATCGCCTCGGGCGCGCGGGGGGTGACGTCGAGGTCGGGTTCGGCGTTCCGGGCGGCCGGGGTCGCGCGCGTCGTCGCCCGCGTCCACACGCCCGCCGCCCCGCCGATGGCGGCACCCGCGAAGGCGGAAAGCGCGATATCCATCATCGCGTCGGCAAGCGTCACGTCGTCCCCGAACTGGCGGCGCGAGGTCACAAGAAAGGGCTGCGCCAGTGCCGTGCCGAGTGCCGCTTCGCCCGCACCCACGACGGCGCGCCCGCCGATCGTCCCGAAGCGCGCGACCTGGGCCGCACGGAAGGCGGGCCCGGCGAACGGGATGAAGTTGATCGGGTCGGGGATCGAGCCCACGATTCCCGCGACGAACCCCGCGGTGCCTTCGGCGATGCCCGCACCGCGCTGGTCGATGATCCAGCGGCGATAGGCGTTGGCGTCGAAGGTCTCCGCCAAGGCGCGCGCGCGGGTCGGGGTGATTCGCTCGTCGAAGGGGATGCTCTCGCGGAAATGCGGCGATGCGCGCCATTCCTCGGCGGTCAGGGGCGCTTCGCGCGGGGCGCCGCGCCGGGGTGCGGCGTCGAGTTGCGCCAGCGCTTGCCCCGTGGTCGAAGCCCAGAACCCTTCCCCCACCTGGGCGCGGAGATATTCGCCGAAGGACGGCTTCACGGCGTCGCGCGCCTGCACCAGGTCGAAGCCGTCGGGCGTGCCCAGGCGCTCCGGGGCCGGGTTGAGGTTCATCGCTGTCTCCCCGAGCGGCGCGGCTGCGGAGCGGGCGGCTCGGGCTCCGGCAACGCCTCGCGCGCGCGCTGCGCTTCGTCGGCCAGCGGCGCCAGCGGGTTCACGCGCATGCCCTGTCTGGCCAACGGCGACTCCGCCGGGATGCGTGCGCGCTGACGGTTCGCTTCGTCGGCGGCGCGTTGCGTTTCGAGCGTCGCGCGGCCAGCCGATACGATGTCGTCGAGAGACCAGCGCAAGGGCCGCCCATCCTGCGGCGACAGCACGGCGGCGGCGGAATCCGGGAAGATCAATTCGTAGCCCGAACCCCGGTCGATCCACGTGGCGTCCTGGCCCGCGCGTGCGAAACGGCGGCGCTCATTCGGATCGGGGATCGCGGCCACGAACGCATCGACGGCGGGTTGGCGCAGCGCGCGAAGCCCCGCCTCGAACTGCGCCTTATCGGTTTCGGCCGGGAACGTGACGGCCGCGAAGCCGCGCTCCTCGATACCCCGGCGATGGGCGTACATGTCGGCGACCACGCCGCCGTCGCTGCGCCGTTCACCGGTGCGCGCGGCGCGGACTTCCGCGATGCGCATAGCCATGGCGAGTTCAGCGTCGCGGCGGATGCCGAACGCCTCGTTGCCGCCGATTCGAGCCTGCGCCGCGTAAACCGCGCCAATCCCCTCGTTGAATTTCGCGCGCGCGGCTTCGGCCGCTCCGTCGCGCGCGGCCTTGTCGAGCTTCAGCGTGTCGGGATCGGTGTTGAATTGGTCCCAAAGCGTGCGCGCGGTCGAGCGGTTGCCCGTCGCCCACACCTCCAGGACACGGCGCAAGGCGGGCACGTCGCGCTTGAACTCGGTGGTTCTCTCCAGCTTTTCCAGCACGGCATTGGCGGCGCGCTCGTCGCCCAACTCGGCAGTAACGCGCGCGAACCAATCGAGCTGCGCGCGCCGGTCGCCTTTGAGCGCGTCGGCCCGCCCGGCGATCTCGGTCAACTCCGGCTTCGTGAACGGGGCGACCGCGACACCCTCGCGCTCGGCGATCAGGCGGGCTTGGCGCATGCGCTCGGTCACGCCCGCCTGGAGGGCCGCCGGATCGGCGAAGTTCAAGGGGGCGAGCTTTCCCACCATCGCTTGGTGCTGAGCAACACCATAGCTCAGCGCGTCGTCTTGCAACCCGCGCACCTTCCGGTCGCGAATGCGAACGGCTTCTTGCAACATCATGCCTTCGGCGGTGCTGGCCGTGCCGACCGCGCGGCGCTCGTCGAGCGCGCCGATCACGCGGTCGATATCGGGGATCGGCTGTTGCGCGAGCCCGCGGATTTCGCGCGACACCTCCATCGTCTGTCCCACGCGCCGCGCGGCCTCGGGTTCGCCCGCCGCGATCAGCCGGCGCCGGTGGCCGTCCAGCGCCGTCAGATCGACGTTGATCCCCAGGCGCAAGCGCTCGAGATCGGCGTCCGCGCGCGTGCGCGCGTCGTCGGCTTCGACCCGGCGCTGGACTTCGAGATCGCGCAAGCGGCCCATCGCCTGGGCGGCCAAGTCGTTCTTTTGCGACGGCGTGAGCGACGAATCCGGATTGCCGACGATGGTTTCTTGGATCAGCTTCTCCGCCGCCGCGATGCCGGCCGCCCCGCGACCCTTCGCGCGATATTCCTTTTCGGCCACCGCCGCCACGCCCAGCCCTTCGGACTCGTCGGCGATCTGGCGCGAGAACAGCGTCGCCTGTTCCTGGGTGATGATCCCGGCGCGCACCCCTTCGACCAGATGCCCCGAATAGGCCGCCACCCGGTCCAGATAAGCGGGGGTTTGCATCTGCCCCGCTTGCACGAGCGACAGCGCGTCGTTTTCAATCTGCTTGCCGAGCGTGCGCCACGCCGTGGCCGCGTCGTCGCGCGCCTTGCCCGCCTGGGCCATCACGATCTGATTGCGATGCGCGGTGCCCAGCGCCTCGAAGCGCTGGCGCGCCGTCTCGCGGAAGATTTCGGGCGTTTCCGACAGGCGCCCCTCGACGAAGCCCTTCCAGCCCGCGTCGAACGCGGCCGGATCGAGCGGATTGGCGGCGTGCAGATCGGCGCCTTGGCGGCGGCCGTCGATGTCGAGTTCGGCGGCGTAGCGCACGCGCTGCTGTTCGGTGAAGATCCGCCGCGCCGTCTCGTCGCGGAACGGATTGTCCTTCACCACGATCGCGCCGTCCGCGTCGCGCGTCACCGCCTCGCGGCCTTCGGACTCGGCGCGGTTGCGCTCGTCCTGGCGCGCGCCGCGATCGAGCTGTTCGGCAAAGCCCGTGATCGCGTTGCCAAGGGCGGCGGCACCCGCCCCGGCGGAGGCGGGGTTGCCGCCCATGATCGCCAGGGGCTCGATCGCGTTGCGCTTGCGCATCCGGGCGAAGGGGGATTGGGACATTACTTTTTGGGCTCCTTGCCGATTTCGGAGGCCGAACCGACCGCGCGACTGAAGCCGGAGAACGCGCTGCCGTAGCCCTGCATCGCGCCCATGCGGCCTTGCGTCTGGGCTTGGTCCATACCCAGCCCAAGACGCCGCTGGCGCCGCAGCGAGTTCAGCCGCCCGACCGAGATATCCGCTTCGGCGTCCTCGGTGGTTCGGTCCTGGATGTTGCGAAAGGTCTCGCTGAACAGCTCGACGCCGCGCCCCGCGCGCACCGCGCGCTGACTGGCAAGCACGTTGGCGAGCTCCTTCCGATGCTCCGTTTCGTCGAGCACTGCCTGCACGCGCGCGGCCTCGCGCTCCTCGGCGAGCTGTTGGGCTTGGAGTTCGGCGGCCTCCTGCGCGGAGGCGGCCGACGAAAGCCCGGTGACGATGCTGGTCACGCCGGCGGCTACACCGACGAAGGGTGCGATGGCGGCGACGGTTTCGCCCATGATCCTATCCTCCGAAGACGACTTCGCGCGTCAGCGCGAGCAAGGGCCACTTCGCGGGCCGGGTGGAGACGAAATCGAGCCGCGCTTCGTCGTCGTAGCCGAGATGCCAGGTCTCGATAGTGCCGGTCTTGGTCGTGGCCGGGGTCGCGAAGTCGTCGCCCGCGAATTCCAGCGCGATCGTGCGGCCGTTCTGCCTGAAGGCTTGCGCGTCGTGCACGATCGCCACCGCGCGCACGAGGCCCATGCGCAGGCCGCGCGTCGGGCCGTCGCCCAGATCGAAGCTCGCCGGCATGGGCCGCACGCGCTGCTCGAAGGCGAGCCCGGCTTCGATTTCGGTCACGGACGGCGCCAGATCGTCGAGCGTGACGACGCCGCCGCCCGACACGACGAAGTCGCCCAGATCGTGGCCCTTGGACACGACGGAGACGGTCTTGCCCGCCAGATGCGCGAAACCCGCGAAGGTCTTGGTCGCGGATCCCGAGGTGACCTTGAGCGCGCAATCGAGCGCCGCGGCGGCCGGATCGAATTTCTCGAGCGTCAGCTTCATCCCGCCGGCGATGTCGCGCGCCACCGCGACGTAGACGGTCTGTTCCACGACGGCGAGCGCCTTGATCGCGCCGGACGTTGTCCATTGCGTCCAGCCCGCGATTTCCGCCGCGCGCGCCGAATGGAATTGCGCGATCGTGCCGTCCGCGTCGAGCACGTAGGCGTATTGCTCGGGGCCCGAATCCTCGCCGTAGAGCGCCCACAGCGCGACCGGGCTCTTGATCAGGTGCGAGGCCGCCAGCGACACCGCGTTGGCGATGTAGGTCTGCGTCGTGTCCTGGTAGAGCGCTTCGCGCACCACGGCGCCCTGCGCCGGCACGAACAGCGACGCCTCGTCGAATTCGACGGGTGCGAGCCCGGCTTTGACGCCGTAAGGCGTTTGCTTCTTGAGGTCGAAATTCGCGGGCGTCAGCGGGTTGGCCGGCGTCGAGAAGCTGGCGAACAATGTGGCGTCCGACCAGACCAGCAGTGCGTCGGTCGATAGCAGCGCGCGGATCGTCGTGACCTTCTGGTCCTTGACCCCCTCCCAAATAGCTTCATCGGCCAGCGCGGTGCCGAGGTCGAAATTGAAATAGGCCCCGACCTTGGAAAGATAGATCCCCGAGCCGCGCGACTTCGCCCCGCCCAGGACCAGCCGGTCCTTGTGGAACGTGCCGCAGCGGAAATACCCGCGCGCCGCACTGCTGACCTGTTCGTCCCAATCGATATCCGCCGTGGCGCCGCCCAGCGTCTCGCGCACCGTGCCGGTCACCACCGTGCCCGACGTGTAGCCGGTGATCAGGATTTCCTTTTTTTTGTAGCGCACGATCGCGTCGATATGCGCGGCGACGAACACCGAGGCCGATGCGGTCAGCGTGATCGAGCCGGTGGTGCCGGAGGGCGTCAGCGTGACCGAGGGCTCGGCGAATTTGTAATAGGGCTGATAGCGCGGCGCGCCCGACGCGTGCTGCTCGAAGCTCAGGGCCGATCGCGTGAAGCTGGTCGCGCCCGTGCGCTTCACCACTTGC
>JAMNXK010000418.1 GCA_023653245.1 Tagaea sp. | reverse complement strand
TGCTGCCCGGCATGCAGCGACATCGTATCGAAACGCGGAAACCGATCGGCCATCGACCCACTCCGAAAAAATAGGCCCTGAAACGGCGAACCGCCCGGAACGCATCTTCGGCGTTTCGCGGGCGGTTCTGATTGAGCGGCGCGTCCCTGTTCAACTCGCTGCTGGCCCGATTCCTAGCCGGGTACCCAACTGCCCGTCAACCAGGAAACCGCGATCATTCGTGGGCGAACAACCTACTCACTACGCCCATCCGACCATGCGTCTAATGGCAGCCGCAGTTGCGGTGCAAGGCATCTCACGACTATCCCAGAACTCACCGACGCGCTGGGCGCGAGACCAAACCCAAGCGGGCGCTGCTTCCACTCCAAGCGAAAGCACCCAAGGCACTAGATATCCTGCATCCATTAGTGCATCGACATATGCTTGACCAGTCTGGCCCGCTCTGCCGTGCGCGTCGTGCAGCGGAATCAAAAAGTTTCTGTATCCAGACCCGTCGAACTCCGCGACCAGCTGCGCTGGCAGGATTGCATTTTGGCCGACATGTTCCTGGATCGATCGCACATGCACATAAAGCGGCAAGTATCCGCCGTCGGCGAGAGCGATCTCATGCACCGACGCCCTCGCGTCAGCGCCGGTCAAGCATCGGATCACCGACGACTTGCGTGTGTTGTTTTCGCCAAGCAAGACGATGACAGACTTGGACATTTCAGCTGCTCCGTAAAAGAGTTTATGATCATTTAGTAAGTTACTCTATAATGGAGAATTATGGCGAGTCTATTTGGGCCTGACATCGGAATCATTTTTGTGCGGCGCGACAAAAGCGCCCTTGGCAAAGCCGGGCGCGATTGGCATTGTCCGCCCCTTACCCGCCCGCTTGGGAATCCGAGACGGGCGGACTAGTCGTCGGGGAGACGCCGAATGAAAGTCGCCATTCCCAAAGAACGGCGCGCCTACGAGGCGCGCGTGGCCGCAACGCCCGATTCGCTCAAGCGAATGAAGCCGCTGGGCCTGACCTTCCTGGTCGAAGCCGGTGCCGGCGAGTCCGCCGCCATTCCCGACCAGGCCTTCGTCGACGCGGGCGCCGAGATCGTCGGCGACACCGCCGCCTTGCTGAGCCAGGCGGATATCGTGCTCAAGGTCGCGCGGCCTTTGTCGGCGGCCGAATCGGGCGGCGACGAGATCGCCAATATGAAGCCGGGAGCCGTGCTGATTTCCCAGCTCGACCCCTATCGCAACCGCGACCAGGTCGCCGATTACGCCCGGCGCGGGATCGTCGCCGTGGCGATGGAGCTGGTGCCGCGCATCACCCGCGCGCAATCGATGGACGTGCTGTCGAGCCAAGCCAATCTCGCCGGCTACAAGGCCGTGATCGACGCGGCCGAGCAATTCGGCCGCGCCTTCCCGATGATGATGACGGCCGCGGGCACGATCGCACCCGCCAAGGTCATGGTGATGGGGGCCGGCGTCGCCGGCCTGCAAGCCATCGCGACCGCGCGGCGCCTGGGTGCGGTGGTCTCCGCGACCGACGTGCGCCTGGTCGCCAAAGAGCAGGTCGAGAGCCTGGGTGCCACCTTCGTGTTCGTCGACGACGAGGAAGCCCGCCAGGCCGAAACCGCCGGCGGCTACGCCAAGGAAATGTCCGACGCCTACAAGGCCAAGCAAGCCACGCTGATCGCCGAGACGGTCAAGAAGATGGACGTGGTGATCTGCACGGCGCTGATCCCGGGCCGTCCCGCGCCGCGTCTGGTGACCGACGCGATGGTCGCCTCGATGAAGCCGGGCGCGGTGATCGTCGATCTCGCGGTCGAGAGCGGCGGCAATTGCGAAGGCTCGGAGCCGGCCAAGATCGTGGTCAAGCACGGCGTGAAGATCGTCGGCTACGCCAACGTGCCCTCGCGCCTCGCGGTGGACGCCTCGGCGCTCTACGCGCGCAATCTCGCCGAGTTCATGAAGCTGATCGTCCAAAAGGACGGCACGCTGTCGATCGACCGCGCGGACGAGATCCTCAAAGGCAGCGTCCTGACCCAGGACGGCCAGATCGTCCATCCCGCCTTCGCGCCCGCGCAGCCCGCGGCCGCCCAGTAATCGGAGAGCGACGCCATGTCCGATCCCGCCACCCTCGCCAACCAGCTCGCCATCGACGCCGCCGCCCTGGCGCTGCGCGCCAAGGAACTGGCCGTCACGACCGTTTCGCTCCAGGCGCCGCAAACCGGCGGCGTGGACGCGCTGACCATGGGCCTGACCGTGCTCGTGCTCGCCACGTTCGTCGGCTACTACGTGGTCTGGCGCGTGACACCCGCCCTGCATTCGCCCCTGATGGCCGTCACCAACGCGATTTCCTCGGTCATCATCGTCGGCGCCTTGCTCGCCGCGGGCGCTTCGGCCGTCGGCTTCAGCCAGGCGATGGGGTTCTTGGCCGTGGTGCTCGCCTCGGTGAACATCTTCGGCGGCTTCGTCGTCACCCAGCGCATGCTGGGCAAGTTCAAGAAAAAGCAGAAGTGAGCGGGGGGACCGAATCATGAGCGCCAACACCGCTTCGCTGCTTTATCTCGCCGCCTCGATCTGCTTCATCATGAGCTTGCGCGGCCTCGCCAGCCCCGAGACCGCGCGCGCGGGCAATTTCTGGGGCATCGGCGGCATGGCCGTGGCGATCCTGACCACGCTGGCCGGGCCCGGCATGGGCGGGTTCGGGATGATCCTGGCCGGCATCGTGATCGGCGGCGCCATCGGCACCTTCGTCGCCTTGCGCATCCAGATGACCGCCCTGCCCCAGCTGGTGGCCGCGTTCCACTCGCTGGTCGGTCTGGCCGCCGTGTTCGTCGCCGCCGCCACGCTCTATTCGCCGCAGAGCTTCGGCATCGGCGTGCCCGGGGCCATCAAGGCCGCCTCGCTGATCGAGATGGCGCTGGGCACGGCGATCGGCGCGATCACGTTCACCGGTTCGATCGTCGCCTTCGCCAAGCTCCAGGGCTTGGTGTCGGGCGCGCCCTTGCAGTTCCCCTTCCAGCACCAGTTCAACGCGCTGCTCGGCGTGCTCATCGTCGCCAATATCGTGTGGTTGTCGATGACCGGATCGCCGTTGGCGTTCTGGACGCTGGTGCTGCTGTCCTTCGCACTCGGCTTCCTGCTGATCTTGCCGATCGGCGGCGCGGACATGCCCGTCGTCGTGTCGATGCTCAACTCCTATTCGGGGTGGGCGGCGTGCGGCATCGGCTTCACGCTGCAGAACCCGCTCCTGATCGTCGTGGGCGCGCTGGTCGGCTCGTCGGGCGCCATCCTCTCCTCCGTCATGTGCAAGGGGATGAACCGTTCGATCTTCACCGTGATCCTGGGCGGCTTCGGCACCGATCCCGCGGCGGCGGCCGCCGCCGGCGGTGCGAAGGAGCAGCGCCCGGTCAAGCAGGGCTCGGCCGACGACGCGGTCTTCATCATGAAGAACGCGAGCTCGGTCATCATCGTGCCGGGCTACGGCATGGCGGTCGCCCAAGCCCAGCACGCGCTGCGCGAGATGGGCGATCTGTTGAAGAAGGA
>JAMNXK010000021.1 GCA_023653245.1 Tagaea sp. | reverse complement strand
GTGGACGTGCTGGGCTTCACCGCCGGCGGTCTGGTGGAGTTGACGCGCGCGCGCTCGCGCGGCAGCGTCGGGGAATGAGCGAGATCGTTCCGCTTCCCAAGCGGCCCCGCAAGGAAACCTGCCCGATGTGCCGGCGCGCCGCATCGCGCGAGTTCCGGCCCTTCTGCTCGGCGCGTTGCAAGGACGACGACATGCGCCGTTGGCTGACCGGCGCCTATCGCGTGCCGACGGACGAGGCGCCGGACGAACCGCCGGAGGACGGACGATGAGCAAGACGCCGACGCCCTTCGTGGCGATGTGCGTCGAGGTGCTGAGCGAAGCTTTGGGCCGCGTGGCGGCGCGTTCGATGTTCGGCGGCTGGGGACTCTATCGCGAGGGGCGGATGTTCGCCTTGATCGCCGAGGACACGCTCTACCTCAAGGCCGACGCGGCGAACCGCCACTCGTTCGAGGCCGAGGGCCTCGGCCCCTTCGTCTACGAGGGCAAGGGCAAGCCTGTGTCGATGCGCTATTACCAAGCACCGCCCGACGCGCTCGACGATCCGGCCGCGATGCTTCCTTGGGCGCGCGCGGCCTACGACGCGGCGCTGCGCGCGCCCGCGCCGAAGAAGAAGGGCCCGCCGAAGCGGATCGCGGCGATGGACAATCTCGGGCCCAAAACCCAGGCCTGGCTGGGCGAGGCGGGGATCTTGTCGCCCGAGGATTTGAAGCGCGCGGGCGCGGTCGCCGCCTATGTCGCGGTCAAGCGCCGGCGGCCGCGCGACGCGTCGCGGAACCTTCTTTATGCGCTGCATGCGGCGCTGACCGGCGCGCGCTGGGACAAGCTCCCGGCGGCGGACAAGCGGCGCCTCGACGCGGCCGCGCAAGCGGCGCTGGCGCCGCCGAAGAAGCGCGCCATATCAAAGGGTTCGAAGCGTTGACAGGCGTGCCGCAGGGCCCTATACACGGCGCCCTGCCACGCGCCCGGTGCCCGGGTAGCTCAGTTGGTAGAGCATGCGATTGAAAATCGCAGTGTCGCTGGTTCGATTCCGGCCCCGGGCACCATCGGGCTTCGCGGTTTTCGCCGCGTCGGCCTTCCAAAATCCGTTCTCTTGGCGTTTCAGCCGCGCAATCCCGCGCTCGGCGGCCGCTTTGCGATCCCGGCCCTGACTGTAATGCCGGGCCATCGCCGGCGTGACGCCCAGCACCGCCTCGATCTCCTCGATCGTGCACGCCGCTTCCGCCAACGCATCGCCCAACGCATGCCGCAAGCCGTGGAACGTCAGGCCCGTGCCGATCTTCCCTTGGTCCTCGATCGCGCGGATCAGCTTGAAGAAGCTTGCGCGGCAACCGCTTTGGGCCCACGCGCGGAAGCAGGTTCCTGGGCATCACATCCAGGTCCATGCGAATTTCCTGAGGCGGCTGCTGGTCAGGCCGCGACGTCGTCGGCCGGGCGTCCCAACCGCCCATAGGGCAAGGGGCGGAGCGGCGTGTCGTCCGCGTAGCGATCGAAATTCCACCACAGCCGCAGCAGGTGGCGGCGCAGCGCCGGATCGTCGTGATCCTCGTACTCGGTGCGCGCGTGCAGCACCGTCTCGTTGCTGACGAGCTGGACGTCGCCCGGGCGGAAATCCATCGGCAACTGGAGATCCGCGCGCGCGATCACGGCGTCGAGTGCATCCAGCGCATCGATCTCTTCGGGGCGCATCGCCACGCCGCGCCGCTTGCAGACCGTCTCGTTGAAGTTTCGGTTGTAGATCGCGCGGAACCGTCCGCGATGCGCGCCGAAGATCGGGATGACGGGTCCGACGGGCTCCTCGCCTTGCCCGTGCTCTTCGCGGCGGTCCCAAGCGAAGCCGCGCGCCAGGATCGCCATCGCGTCGGGGCGCTCGCGACGCAGAATCTCGTGGACCGTCGCCGAACTCAGCAACAGCGAGCGGCCGCCGCTCTTCGCTTGGCGCAGGCACAGCAGGCCGACGGCGTCGGCGAGATCGACGTGGAACTTCGCCTCGCGATTGGTCTGGAAGCCGCGCCGCAATCCCTCGACCGGCCCTTTGTCGGTCACGTGCGCGATGAGATCGGCCGCGGCGGTCTGGGTGACGCCGACGCCCAGATGCGCGCCGAGCCCCCAGAACAGAATCTCCAATTCCGCGGGCGCGTAGCGCTCGACCGGCAGCCCGCGCAACAACACGAAGCCGCGCCCGTCTTCGACGTCGTGGCGCGCGCGGGCGATCAACCCGGTCCACGACGGCAGCGCGAATCTCATCCGGTCGATATCCGCGAACGACGCTTGGCGTGCGAGGGCGGCGTCGGTCGCGCGGCGCAGATCGTCGCGTTGAGTCGCGTCGATCTCGACTCGCCAGGACGGATCCGACGCCATATCGGCGCCGGTCCACAACGCCGCGTCGCGCGGGCGCGACATCAGAAATAGCCGCCTTTCTCGGTGATCGATTGGACGCTCTCGCCGTCGGCCACCCAGCCGAAGATCTTCTTCTCGTTGGCCAGGATTTCCTCGGCCCGGACGAGAACTTCGACGGCGATCTTGCGCGGCACGACGATCACGCCGTCGATGTCGCCCAACACCACGTCGCCCGGACGCACAATCGTCGAGCCGATCTTGATCGGCGTCTGGTAGTGCGAGATCAGGCAGCGGCCGAGCGAGCCGTTGGGGCTCCGATATTTGTAGAAAACCGGGAAGTCCTTCTCGAGGATCTGCTTGGTGTCGCGGATGCCGCCGTCGAGCACGGCGGCGCGGATGCCTTTGCCGATCGCGGTGGCGGTCATCACGCCGCCCCAGGCGGTCGATTCCATGTCGCCCGACGTGTCCCACACGATGAAGGCGTCGGCGTGCATCTCGTCGAGCATCTGGGTGCGGAAGGTGAGTTCGCCCGTGACCTTGGTGTTGGGCGCGCTTTTGACCGTGAAAGCGATGCCCGCGACCGTGCGCTCGGGGCGCAAGGCCTGCAGATGCGCGGGCAGGGTTTGGTCGAGCAGGCAATGCTCGCGCAACACGTCGCTGACCGCCCCGGTGTAAAGCTTCTCGTAGCGCGCGAGGAGTTCGGGCACGGGAATCGCGAGCGGGACTTGCTCGACGACCTCGCGGTCGGCGATGAATTTCTCGAGCTTCATCATCCGCGCTTCGCGCTGCAAGGCGCCGGTATCGCTCGTCTTGGGGTGGGACATCGCGTGTTCCTTTTCTCACATGCCGCCGACGACCGGATGCCAGTCAGGCCGGTAGGGGTCCTGGTGGAAGCGGGCGTAGTAGTCGCCTTTGGCTTCGTAGAATTTCTCGTAGTGGCGCATTTTGTCTTCGTCGAGCGTGACCCCGAGGCCGGGGCCCGTGGGCACGGCGATGGCGCCGTTCACGTAGGGCATCTTGCCGCCTTCGACGATGTCGTCGGTCAGATAGTGATAGTGCGCGTCGCCCGCGAAACTCATCTCCGGGATGGTCGCGGCCGTGTGCAGCATGGCGGCGAGCTCGACGCCGAATTCCGAGCCCGAATGCATCGCCACGCCCAGGCCGAAGGTGCGGCACACGGCGGCGAGATCCTTCACGCCGCGCGGGCCTTCCCAATAGTGGATATCGGTGAGCACGATATCGACCGCCCCCATGCGGATCGCGGGGCCGAGATCGTCGAACTTCGCCGGATACATGTTGGTGGCGATGGGCGTGCGCACCGCGCGCCGGACGGCCGCGTTGCCTTCGAGGCCCCAGGCCGGGTCTTCGAAATATTCCATCCCCACGGCTTCGAGGCGCTGGCCGATGCGGATCGCGGTCGGCACCGACCACACGCCGTTGGGGTCGATGCGCAGCCCGAACGCGGGGCCCATGCGATCGCGGCACAGCTCCACCGCGCGCGCCTCGACGTCCGGCGCCATGACGCCGGCCTTCAGCTTCATCGCGCGCACGCCCAGCGTCTCGTGCAACTCCTGGCACAGATCGGCCATGTCTTCGGGATGGGCGTCGTGTCCGCCGCCCGGCCGGTCGTAGCGCCAGAACAGATAGGCGATGAAGTCGATCCGGTCGCGCACGGCGCCGCCCAGCAGATCGCCCAAGGGACGGCCCAGCGCCTTGCCTTGGATGTCGAGACACGCCATCTCGATCGCCGCGTAGAGCCGCGCGTTGGAGAGGTAGTAGATCGCGCGCAGAGTCTTGAGCTTGATCGTCTCGAGCGCGAACGGGTCCATGCCGATCACGCGCGGCTTGAGCTTGAGCAGCGCGCCGCGCTGATCGCCGCCGCCGACCTCGCCCAAGCCCACGATCCCCTCGTCGGTGACGAGTTCGAGGATCGTGCGCATCAGATAGCCCGGATGAACGCCCGTGTTGTGGCGCAACTGCGCGTTCAGCGGAATCGCCACGCAGCGGACCTTCATGTCGACGATTTTCACGGAACGACTCCCATTCTCACAGATGCATGCCGCCGTCCACGCGCAGCGTGACGCCGGTCACGTAGCCCGCGGCGGGCGAGGCGAGGAATACGGCAGCCCCCGCGCAATCCACCGCGGCGCCGATCCGGCCGGCAGGGATGGCCGCTTCGACCTTGGCGCGGTAGGCGGAGTCGGCGAGCGCGTCGCGATTGCGCGCGGTCGCGATCGCGCCGGGCGACAGCACGTTCACGGTGACGCCGTCGCGCGCGAATTGCCGGGCGAGATTGCGCACGAGGCTCGTCTGCGCCGCCTTCGACGCGGCATAGACGGCCATCTCCGGATGCTTCTTGACCTCTTGGACCGAGCCGATCGCGACGATCCGGCCCCAGCCGCGCGCGCGCATGCCCGGTGCGAAGCGGCGGATCAGCGCGTAGCCGGCGGCGAAGTTGGTCCGCATCTGGCGTTCGAGATCGGCCTCGTCGACCGCGTCCCATGCGGCGCGCGTTTGGATCGCCGCGTTGAGGACCAGGATGTCGAGACCCGACCAATACGCGCGCACGGCGTCGGCGAGCGCGTCGGCGCCGCCCGGTTCGCTCAGATCCGCGCGCGAATAGGGACTCCAATCCGCCTGGCTCTCGATCCCATGGGCGAAAACCTCGGCGCCATGCGCCCGGAAGGCGCGCGCGATCGCCAAGCCGATCCCTTGGGTCGAGCCGGTGATCAGCGCGCGCTTGCCGGCCAGGGAGAAATCCGGCGCGTCAGTCGTCATGGCGGCCCAGACGCGAATCGAGCGCGTCGCGCACCGCGTCGCCCAAGAAGTTGAACGCCAGCACGGTCAGGAAAATCGCCAGGCCGGGAAAGAGGCTGATCCACCACGCCTGGTGATATTGGATGCCGGTCGCGATCATGTAGCCCCAGCTCGGCGTGGGCGGCTGCGCGCCCAGCCCCAGGAAGGAAAGCGCGCTTTCGGTGATGAGCGCCTGCGAGGCCGACAGCGAGCCGTAGACGATCACGTTGCCCGACACGTTGGGCCAGATATGGCGCACGAGAATGCGCAAATCGGTCGAGCCGGCGGCGCGCGCGGCCTTCACGTATTCGACGTTCTTGAGCGCCAGCACCTCGCCGCGCACCAGCCGCGCGAAGCCGGGCGTCTTGGTGACCGCGATGGCGAGCATGGCGTTCATCAGGTCCGGCCCGAGCACGGCGACGATGGCCAGCGCCAGCACCAGCAGCGGAAAGGCGAGCAGCGCGTCCATCGTGCGCATGATCGCCGAATCCCACGCGCCGCCGAGCCAGCCCGAGACGAGCCCGAGCGCCGACCCCGCCACCAGCGCCAGGCCGATCGCGAGCACGACGACTTGCAGCGACACGGTGGCGCCGTGCAGCACGCGCGACAGGATGTCGCGGCCGATCTCGTCGGTGCCGAACCAATGCGCGGCGCTGGGCGGGCCGACGAAATTGTCGGGGTCGATGTCGAGCGGCGAATAGGGCGCTATCCAAGGGGCCGCAAGCCCCGCGAACAGAACGGCGCCGAGCACCCACAGGCCGAACGCGCCCTGCCAGGACGACGTCACGCGTCGCGCGAAGATCGCGCTCGGGGAGCGGATCGGGATGGCGACGGCCGACGTCACGCCTTCACCCGCGGATCGAACAGGCGATAGAGAAGATCGGTCGCCACGTTGACGGCGAACACCGCGATCACGATGAACAGGATCGCGCCCTGGATCACGGGGAAGTCGCGCTGGAAAATGCCGTCCACCAGCATCCGGCCCAGTCCGGGCATGGCGAACACGGTCTCGGTCACCACCGCACCGCCCAACAGCGCGCCGATCTGCAGGCCGATCACGGTCGAGACCGGGATCAACGCGTTGCGCAACGCGTGGCGCAAGACCACGCGCGGCTCGGACAGGCCCTTGGCGCGCGCCGTGCGGATGTAGTCTTGCGTCAGGACTTGCAGCATCGACGCGCGCGTCTGCCGCATCACCAAGGCGGCGAAGGCCGTGCCGATGGTCAGCGACGGCAACACCATGAGGCGCAGATTGCGGATCGGATCCTCGAAGAACGGCACGTAGCCGGACGGCGGAAACCAGCCCAGGCGCAGCGAGAAAAACAGGATGAGCATGACGCCCATCCAGAAATAGGGAATCGCGACCGACGACATCGCCACGAAGCTGACCGCCATGTCGAGCTTGGTGCCGCGGAAGCGCGCGGCGAGGATTCCCGCGGGCACGCCGATCGCGACCGCGATCAGGATCGCGAAGGCGGTGAGTTGCAGCGTGACCGGCAGGCGCGCGGCCAGCATTTCCGACACGTGTTCGCGCGTGCGCAGCGAGCGGCCGAAATCGCCTTGCGCGGCGCGGCCCAGCCACTGGACGTAGCGCAGCGGGGCGGGCTGATCGAGGCCGTGCTCCGCGCGCACCGCCGCGCGTTGTTCGGCGGTCGCCTGTTCGCCCAGGATCGTCACGGTCGGATCGCCGGGCAGCATGTTGGTCAGGGCGAAGACGATCACGGTCACGATCAGCGCGACCGGCAGCATCTGGGCGAGTTTGCGCGCGAGATAGCGGCCCATTCGCGTCTAGAAGCGCTCGAGCCGGCGCTTGTCGCGCGCGATCTCGTCGATCACCGCCTCGCTCGGCGTGAAATGCGCGATCATCGCCGCGCGCGCGGCCGCCGGATCGCGGGCCTTCAGCGCCTCGACGATCGCCTCGTGCCGGCGCAAGGTCGCCGCGGGGTCGCGCAAGTCGCGTTGCACGCCCAGCGCGCGCTGGGTGTAGCGGATCGTCTCCGCCAGCGCTTCCAGCAGATGCTCGAACAGCGCGTTGCCCGAGCAGCGCGCCAGCGCCACGTGGAAATCGAAATCGCCGCGCAGCCATTCCTCGAAATCGCCGTCGATATTCGCGCGCATGCGCGCGAGCGCTTCCTCGACGCGCTCGACCTGCAGCTTGGTGGCGCGTGCCGCGGCCAAAGCGGCGATTTCGGCCTCGACCGCGCGGCGCAGCTCGACCGCTTCGCGCAGGCCGTTGTCGGTCGCGCGCACCGCCAGGCGCAGAAACTGGTCGATCGGCGCCGCCGACAGACCTTGGATGGTGGTCGGTTTGCCTTGCTGGATCTGGACGATCCCGAGCGCCGCCAAGCGCCCCATCGCTTCGCGCACGACGGGCTTGGAGACATTGAGTTGGCGCGCGAGTTCGGCCTCGGAGGGGAGCGCGTCGCCCTGCCGGTACACGCGCTCGCTCACGCGCTCGATCACGTACTGCGTGACCAGTCCGGTGAGGCTTTGTTTTTCGGTGCCGAGTGTAACTGCCATAGTGCTCAGCAGATAACTTATGAGGATAGTTTCGTCAAGGAATTATGGGAAATATTCTGTGATGAGAGAAAAAATGGCCTTGACCGTCAAATCTTATATGATATGTGATGAGTTATGGAAGCCCGAACTTGATCGGGCCTGCAGGGAGGATCGCCATGTTCGACATGACCCGTCGGCGTTTGATGCAAGGGGCCGCCAGCCTTGGTTTGATCGGTGGATACGGTCTTTCGGGAATCCCTGCCTTCGCGCAAGGCGCCCCGGTGCGCGGCGGCACGATCGTCGCCTCGATGGATCTACAGCCGCGCAGCCTCGATCCGATCATGGGTGATGCGCCCACCTCGGACCGCTACGCGCTGATCCAGATGTTCGAGGCGCTGCTGAAATTCGACGTGCAAGGGAATCTCCAGCCGGCGCTGGCGACGAGCTGGGAATGGTCGGCCGATCGCCGCTCGGTAGTCTTCAAGCTGCGTCCGGGCGTGGTCTTCCACGATGGCGAGGCCTTCGATGCCGCCGCCGTCGTGTTCAACATCTCGCGCGTGATCGCGCCCGGCTCGACCGCGCCGCGCACGCCCGATTTCGCCGACATCGCCGGTGCGGAAGCGATCGATCCGATGACCGTGCGCGTGAACCTCAAGCAGCCTTCGGGTGCGGCGCTCGCGTCGCTCGCGGTCGAGGCCGGCATGATGTGCTCGCCCGCCGCTTTGCGCCGCCTGGGCGCGGATTTCGGCCGCAATCCGGTCGGCACGGGCCCGTTCCGTTTCGCCGAATGGGTCGGCGGCAGCCATATCCGCATGGTGCGCAACGATCGTTACTGGGCCGATGGCGCCGACGGGCGCAAGCTTCCTTACGCCGACGGCGTGACCTTGCGCATCATTCCCACGACCGCGGTCAAGATGGTGGAGGTGCGGGCCGGCGGCGTGCATCTGGTCGACGGCGTCACGCCGCGCGACTTCCAAGACGTGCAAGGCAATGCCGCGCTGAAGCTCGTGCCGGTGCCGCCGGGCATCGCGCAGTGGATGACCTTCAACGTCAAGGACGGGATTTTCCGCGACGCCAATCTGCGCGCCGCGGTCAATCACGGCATCGACCGCAACGTGCTGATGCGCGCGATCACGCAAGGCTTCGGCGCGGTGACGCCGAGTTGGGTCCCGCCGAGCGACTGGGCGTTCGACGCGTCGGTGCCGGCACCGGCGCACGATCCCGCCAAGGTCCAGGCGGCCTTGCGCGCCGCCGGCAGGCCGAACGGCTTCACCGCCAAGCTTTCCATCATCCAGCGCGATCCGGACACCCAGGTCGCGCAAGTCGTCCAAGCCCAGCTGCGCCAATACCGGATCAACGTCGAGATCGAAATCCTCGAACGCCAGGCCTGGGTTCCGAAGGTGCTCGGGCATCAGCACGAGCTGGGCATGGGGCGCGTGAACGTGCCGCGCGCCGATCCCGATCACGTGTTCGGCCCGTTCTTCGGCCGCGCGGCGGCGCAGAATTGGTCGGGCATCAACGACGAGAAGGTGTTCGCGCTCGTCGATCGCGGCCGCGAGGAGACCGACCAAGCCAAACGCAAGGCGATCTACAAGGAGCTCCAGACCGCGCTCAACGAAGCCAATTATTACGCCTGGCTGTTCTTCCGCGAGGCGCGGCATGTGGCGCGCGCCGAGCTGCGGAACATCGTGCTCGATTCGGGCGGCGCGTGGCAGCTCGGCCAAGCTTGGCTCGCGCGGACGTGACGGGCGCGGGGCGGGACATGAACGTGGCCATCAAACCCGGCAAGATCGACGCGCTCGACGCGATCGACCGGTTCAAGAAGCTCTATACCGGGCTCGTCTACGACGTCATGGACGGGCTCGGTCTGCCCCAGCAATCGCTTGCCGCGGATATCCGGCCCTTGCGCGACGACATGATCGTGGCGGGGCCGGCCTTCACGGTGCAGGGAATCAACGATCCCAACGGCGACCCCGATCTGCGTTCGCGGCGCATCAAGATGTTCGGCGACATGCGCCATCCGTGCGTCGACGTGCGCGACTGCGGCTTCGACACCCGCGTCGCGCATTACGGCGAGATGAACGCCGTGCTCGGCCGCGCCAAGGGCGTGGTCGGCGCCGTGATCGACGGCGGCATCCGCGACAGCGGCCTCATCCTGGGCATGAACTTTCCCTGCTTCCGGCGCTATCACTCGCCGGTCGAGGCGCTGCAACGCTGGAGCTACTATCGCTGGCAGCAGCCGATCGCCTTGCGCGGCAGCATGAGCGCAACGGTGATCGTCCGGCCGGGCGATTTCATGTTCGGGGATATCGACGGGATGCTGGTGATCCCGATCGAGCGGCTCGAGGAAGTGTTGCGCCTGTCCGAAGAGCACGCCGCCATCGAAAACCGCGCGCGCGCGGAATTCGCCGACCCCACCAAGGACGTCGAGGAAGTCTACGCGCGCTACAAGAAGCTGTGACGTGACGCCGCTGCTCGCGATTTCCGGACTCGCGGTGACGTTCCCGGGGCGCCGGCCGGTCGCGGCGCTGTCGGGCGTCGATCTGACGGTCGGCAAGGGCGAGGTCGTCGCCTTGGTGGGCGAATCCGGTTCGGGCAAATCGGTCACGAGCCTGGCGACGATGGGGCTCCTGCCGCCGAACGCGCGCGTGTCGGGGCAAGCGCGCTTCGCGCGCCGCGACGGAACGCAAGTCGATCTGCTCGATCCGCGCGCCGCCGCCCGGGCGCGCGGCGTCGAGATCGCGATGATCTTCCAGGAGCCGATGACCTCGCTCAATCCCGTGATGCGCGTGGGCGAGCAGATCGGCGAAGGCTTGCGCGTGCACGAGCGTGCGAGTGCGGCGGCGGCGCGGGCGCGGGCGCGCGAGCTGCTCGCGCGCGCGGGCATTCCCGATCCCGACCGCCGCCTCGATTCCTACCCGCACGAGATGTCCGGCGGCATGCGCCAACGCGCGATGATCGCTATGGCGCTCGCGTGCCGGCCGAGCCTACTGATCGCCGACGAACCGACCACGGCGCTCGACGTGACGATCCAGGCGCAAATTCTCGACGTGCTGCGCGATCTGCAGCGCGAGACCGGCATGGCCGTTTTGTTCATCACCCACGATTTGGGCGTCGTGGCCGAATTCGCGTCGCGCACCGTCGTGATGTACGCGGGCCGCGTGGTCGAAACCGGGCCGACGGCGGAACTTCTGGCGCGGCCGCGCCATCCCTACACGGCCGGCTTGCTCGCCTCGATGCCGGCACTGACCGCGCCGGGCGAAGCGCGGCGCAAGGTGACGCCGATTCCCGGTCAGCCGCCGGACATGGCGTCGCCGCCGCCGGGCTGCGCCTTCGCGCCGCGCTGCGCCCACGCCAAGCCCGGATTGTGCGACGCCGCCGTGCCCGAACTCGGGATCGTCGATGGGCGCGCGGTGCGGTGCGCGCGCGTGGCCGATCTGGCGCTGGAGCCGGCGTCGTGAGTCAAACGCTGCTCTCGGTGCGCGATCTCGCCAAGACATTTCCGGTCGAACAAGGATTGTTCGGCCGCGCCGTCGCGCATGTCCGCGCGGTCGATGGCGTGAGTTTCGATCTCGCGGCGGGCGAAGTGCTCGGTCTGGTCGGCGAGTCGGGCTCGGGCAAGACGACGGTGGGACAAGCGGTCTTGCGCCTGATCGAGCCCGACGGCGGCACCGTGGCGTTCGACGGGGTCGACGTGCGCGCGGCCGCGCCGGCGGCGTTGCGCGGTCTGCGCAAGCGCATGCAGATCGTCTTCCAGGATCCGTTCGCCTCGCTCGATCCGCGCATGCGCATCGAGGACGCGATCGCCGAGCCGCTCGACGCGCATGGGATCGCGCGCGGCGGGCGCGTGGCGGAGCTGCTCGAGCTCGTCGGTTTGCGCGCCGATTTCGCGCGCCGCTATCCGCACGAATTCTCCGGAGGTCAGCGCCAGCGCATCGGCATCGCGCGCGCGCTGGCCACGTCGCCGGATTTCGTCGTCGCCGACGAGCCCGTTTCCGCGCTCGACGTGTCGATCCAGGCGCAGGTGCTGGCGCTGATCGAAGCGCTTCAGGCGCGCTTCGGGTTGGCGATGCTCCTGGTCGCGCACGATCTGGCGGTCGTGCAGTATCTCGCGCGCCGCGTGGCGATCATGTATATGGGCCGTATCGTCGAGATCGGCCCGACCGGCGACGTCTATCACCGGCCGCGCCATCCCTATACGCGCGCGCTTCTGTCGGCCGTCCCGGCGGCGCGCGGCGGGCCCGCGCGGGTGCGCACGGTCCTCAAGGGCGATCCGCCCAGCCCGCTCGACCCGCCGTCGGGCTGCCGCTTCCGCACGCGCTGTCCGCATGCGCTGCCGGCTTGTGCCGAGGCGGCGCCCGAACTGCGCGGCGACACGCACGCCGTTGCCTGCATCCGCGACGACATCTGACGCGCACTTCGCTGGGCCCAATCTGGGGCATTGTCGCGCAGACACGCCGGATACCCCGGTAGATCTCGGTTCAGGGGCTTGCGGCTAAGTCCTCGAGCACGCTTGGTCTCCAACGCCGCTCAAGACTCGTTGCCCGCAGGGGCCCACTCGATCGCGGACGGCAGAGAAGACCTTACATCGGTCAAACGATCGCCCTGACCGTCGGCCAATGATGGTCCCGGCGGTAACGGACCCCGGGCACCATCGGGCTTCGCACGTTTCGCCGCATCGGCCTTCCAAAATCCGTTCTTCTGCCGTTTCAGGCGCGCGATCCCGCGCTCGGTGGCCTTGGATCGGGTGCTAAGGGATCGAGCCGCGCGTCGAGATGGACGAACGCCGCGACGAAGCCGCGCGCGATCCGGCCGCGGTCGCGCGCCAAGCCGAGGAAACGGGCGGGCGTCGCCGACGCCATCGCAAGGGCGGCTTCGAGCGGCGCGCCCATCGTCGCCACGGCGTTGCGCACCGCCGTGGCCATGTCGAGATG
>JAMNXK010000417.1 GCA_023653245.1 Tagaea sp. | reverse complement strand
TCCTCGACTTTCAGCCGTCAGGCGGTCGGCGAGGCGGAGAAAACCTCCGCCATCGTGCGCGAACTCGCGGCCGCGGCCGGAAAGATCGGCAGCGTCACCAGCCTGATCCAGCAGATCGCGGGGCAGACGAACCTGCTGGCGCTGAACGCCACCATCGAAGCCGCGCGCGCGGGCGACGCGGGCAAGGGATTCGCCGTGGTCGCCTCGGAGGTCAAAGGGCTCGCCAACCAGACGGCGCGCGCGACCGACGAGATCGCGGCGCAGATATCGGCGATCCAGACCGCGTCCGGCCAGTCGGTCGAGGCGATCGGCGCGATTTCGACGACGATCCAGCGCATGAGCGACATCGCCGCGGCGATCGCGGCGGCCGTCGAGGAACAAGGCGCGGCGACCGCCGAAATCGCCCGCAACGTCCAGCAGGCTTCGGCCGGCACCAGCGAGGTTTCGTCCAACATCTCGGGCGTCACGCACGCCGCCGCCGACACGGGACAGGTCGCCGGCGGCGTCAAACAAAGCGCCGACGAAGTCTCCGCGCAGGCCATCTCGCTCGACCGCAAAGTCGATACGTTCCTCGCAGCGGTCCGGGCGGCCTGAGCGATGGCACCTCGGCTCCTCCCCGAGATGGCCGAGGCGGCATTGGTCGTGGCGTTCGGGCTGGTCCTATGCCTGGGTGCGGCTTGGTTCACCGCCGCCAAGCACGCGGACAGCCGGGCGGCGGCGATCGCGGCCGCCTACGAGGTCGATCGGAAACTGGCGGACGCGCTCGAAGCGCAATTGGCGCTGGAGTTGAAGATCGCCGAAATGGCCCTCATGCGCATCGCTGCCATGGGGGGCCCCGCGGCGATCTGCGGCACCGCACGTTCAGAAGTACCCGCGCTGATCGCGATCGGCCGCGACTATGGGGGAATGGGGCTGCTGTCGGTCGCGGATGCCGATGGCCGAATCGTCTGCTCGGACGCTCAGCTGCCGAGCGACCTCATGTCCATCGCGGATCGCGATTACTTCGCGGCGGCGCGGCCGGCATATTCCGGCGCCGTCGCGTTCGGCGCCCCGGCGCTCGGGTTGAAATCGGGCGCAAGGTCCATTCCGATGGCCGTACGACTGTCCGATCCGGCCGGTGGCTTTGCCGGTATCGCCGCGATGGAAATCCCGATCTATAGGCTCGTCGAGCGCTGGGAACGCGCGCGCTTCAAGCCGGACGGCACTGTCGCGCTGTTCGGCGCGAACAAGCGCCTGCTTGCGCGCTCGCCGGCCGTGGAGGACGAAATCGGCCAAGCCATCGCGAACGCCGAACTGTGGACCCGCTTTCCGGCGGAACGCAACGGGCAATACGACGTTTCTCCGTCCGCCATCGATGGTGTCCCGCGCGCGGTGGCCTTCCGCCAAGTCGCCGAGTACCCGCTTGTCGTGACCATCGGGATGTCGCTCGACGACGCGCTCGCCGCCTGGAGGGCCGATGCCGCAAGCGACATGCTGCTGCTCGGCGGGAGCAGCGCGTTCGTGCTCGCCGTCAGCGCGCTGCTGGGCTGGCGATTGCGCGGCTTGCGCCATTCGCGCGGCGTGGCGCGGACCGCCCAGGCGGAGGCGGAAATCCAGCGCCAAGCCGCGATCGAGCAAGGCCGTACCGCGCGCCGCCTCGCGCTGGTCGCCGCAAAGACCGTCAACGCGGTCGTCATCGCCGATCCGGAGGGCCGCATCGAATGGGTCAATGCGAGCTTCGAGCGGATCACGGGCTGGAGTCTGGAGGAGGTGCGCGGCCGCAAGCCCGGCGACGTGCTGCGCGGTCCGCAGACGGATCCTCACAAATCGGCCGCGATCCGCACGGCGCTGGCCAAGCGCAAGCCGATCCGCGGGCTCAATATCCTGAACTACACGAAGAGCGGGCGGCCCTATTGGAACGAGCTGGAGATCCATCCGGTTCTAGACGACGACGGCGCGCTATCGGGCTTCGTGGCGGTGCAGGAGGACACGACCGAGCGCCGCCGCCGCGAAGCGGAGATCCGCGCGCTGAACGAGCGCATCGCACTGGCCACCGCAAGCTCGGGCGTCGGCATCTGGACGATCGACGCCGCCACGCGCCGGGCCGAATGGGACGCGACCGTCTTCGAATTGCTCGCACTCGATCCCGCCGAATCGGTGGACCCGCGCGCCGCTTTCGCCACCCGCATCGTGCCCGCCGATCGGGCGCGCTTCGACGCGCGCCTGCGCGCGCTGATCCGGCAAGGCGACCCGCTGGACATCGAGTTCCGCATCGAGACGCGCGCTGGCGCGCGCCGCCACTTGCATGCCAAAGGCGCCGCCCATCGCGACGCGGACGGCAGGATCGACCGCGTCCTCGGCACGATGTGGGACATCACCCGCACGAAGGCGGTCGAAGCGAGCCTGCGCGAATCGCGCAAACGCGCCGAGGAAGCCAACCGCGCCAAGAGCGACTTCCTGGCGATGATGAGCCACGAACTGCGCACGCCGCTCAACGCCATCATCGGATTTTCCGAAGTCATCGAAGGGGAGTATTTCGGTCCGGTCGGCGTGCCGCGCTACAAGGGCTACGCGAGCGACATCCGGCGCAGCGGCCATCTACTGCTCGAGCTGATCTCCGGCGTGCTCGATCTCACGAAGCTGGAGCGGAGCGGCTGGGACGCCGCGCCCGAGACCATCGAACTTCGGGCCGTGTTGACGGAGTTGAACGCGATCCTGATCGAAACGGCGTCGCGCGGCGGACACAGTCTGGAGATCGACACGCCGGCCGGTTTGAATATCGAAGCCGATCCTTTGCTGATCAAGCAAGCTATCCTCAATCTCGTGTCCAACGCGGTCAAGTACACACCGCCGGGCGGCACGATCCGCGTGGGCGGCACGCGGCGGGTGGATGGCGCGGTCGTGGTGTCGGTGGCGGACGACGGGCTGGGCATGGACCCAAAAGACGCGACGCGCGCATGCGAACCCTTCGTGCGGCTGCACACACGACGCCACAGCGACATCCCGGGTCTCGGAATCGGGCTGACGATCGTGCGGCGGATCGTCGATTTGCACCGCGCAAAACTCTCGATCGAGTCGGCACTCGGCGCCGGCACGGTGGTGAGCG
The DNA here is from genome assembly GCA_023653245.1 of Tagaea sp. The sequence continues at coordinate 449 of JAMNXK010000417.1, read as the reverse complement.
TCGCGTTCTCGCCGGACGGCCCGGCCGAAGCGGCGTAAGCAGATTCTACAAGATAGCCTTGCGGTAGTGGAACTCGTAGCTGTCCGACGCGTCGCGCAAGGCGCGCTCGCCGGGCATCCGGACATAGCCGCGCGCTTCGTAGAACCCGTGCGCTTCCTTGAAGCGCGTATCGGTCCACAGCTCCATGAACGCCGCACCGCGCGCCCGCGCGCTGGACTCGGCGAAGGCGAGAAGCTTGGAAGCGAGCCCGCCCCGGCGCGCCGATTTGGCGACGTAAAGCCGCCCGAGCTGCATGCCGCCGGGTGCGGCTTCGCACGGCGCGATCGCCACCGTCGCCGCCAGCGCGCCGTCGCGATCCTCCGCCAGCCAGATCGATCCGCCCGCCGAGGTGTAGCTCGTCGCGACGGCCGCAAGATCGCTCTCTTCCGCGAGATCCATCACGCAGCCCG
>JAMNXK010000020.1 GCA_023653245.1 Tagaea sp. | reverse complement strand
GCGGACTCGACCTCGGCCGTGCCCATGCGATGGCCCGACACGTTGATCACGTCGTCCACGCGCCCGGTGATCCAGTAATAGCCGTCTTCGTCGCGCCGGCAGCCGTCGCCGGTGAAGTAGTAGCCCTTGAAGGTCGAGAAATACGTCTCGACGAAGCGCTTGTGGTCGCCGAACACGGTGCGCATCTGGCCGGGCCAGGAATCGGCGATGCACAGATTGCCGTCGGTCGCGCCTTCGAGCAGCTTGCCCTCGTTGTCGACCAGCACGGGCTTCACGCCGAAGAAGGGCTTGGTCGCCGAGCCCGGCTTGGTGGCGATGGCACCGGGCAGCGGGGTGATCAGAATGCCGCCGGTTTCGGTCTGCCACCACGTATCGACGATCGGGCAGCGCGAATCGCCGACCACGCGGTGATACCAGAGCCACGCCTCGGGATTGATCGGCTCGCCGACCGAGCCGAGCAAACGCAAGCTGGCGCGGCTGGTCTTCTTGACCATCGCCTCGCCCTCGCGCATCAGCGCGCGGATGGCGGTGGGCGCGGTGTAGAAGATGTTGACCTTGTGCTTGTCCACGACCTGCCAGAAGCGCGAGGCGTCGGGATAATTGGGCACGCCTTCGAACATCAGCGTCGTGGCACCGTTGGCCATCGGCCCGTAGACGATATAGCTGTGGCCGGTGACCCAGCCCACATCGGCCGTGCACCAATAGACGTCGCCGTCGTGATAGTCGAAGACGTATTGGTGGGTCATCGAGGCGAAGACGAGATAGCCGCCGGTGGTGTGCAGCACGCCCTTGGGCTTGCCGGTCGAGCCCGAGGTGTAGAGGATGAACAGCGGATCCTCGGCCCCCATCTCGGCGGGCGGGCACTCGGCCGAGACGCTCGCGGCTTCGTCGTGCCACCAAAGATCGCGGCCCGCGTCCCAGGCGACGTTGCCGCCCGTGCGTTTGACCACCAGCATTTTCTTGACCGACGGGCAGGCTGTCACGGCCGCGTCCGCGTTGGCCTTGAGCGGCACCTTGCGCCCGCCGCGCAAGCCTTCGTCGGCGGTGATGACGAAATTCGAATCGCAATCCTGGATGCGGCCGATCAGCGAGTCAGGCGAGAAGCCGCCGAACACGATCGAATGGACCGCGCCGATGCGCGCGCAAGCCAGCATCGCATAGGTCGCTTCGGGGATCATCGGCAGATAGATCGTGACCCGATCGCCCTTTTTGACGCCGTGCTTCTTGAGCACGTTGGCCATGCGGCAGGTTTGCTCGTACGCCTCGCGATAGGTGATGTTCTTGGACTCGCTCGGATCGTCGCCTTCCCAAACGATGGCGGTCTGGTCGGCGCGCTTGGCGAGGTGACGGTCGAGGCAATTGGCCGAGACGTTCAGCGTGCCGTCGTGGAACCACTTGATGTGCACGTCGCCGACGAACGAGACGTCCTTCACCTTGGTGTAGGGCTTGATCCAATCGACGCGTTTGCCGTGCTCGCCCCAGAAGCCCTCGGGATCCTGGATCGAGCGCTCGTACATCGCCTTGTACTTGGCTTCGTCGACCCAGGCCTTCTTGGCGAAATCGGCGTTCACGGGGAAAAGATCGTCGGACATCGGCGGGCTCCCTGGCGGCGTTCTATTTTTACGCGTCGCCGGTGGGGATTGTTCCGCCCGGCGCCAGACGTTTTATCGCGCCCGCGTACGATGCGGCAAGACACGCCGTTAATTGGTCACCGCCGGGGGCGCTGCGACATGAGCGCGCGTGGGAGCGCTAACGTATTTCGTCCCACACCACCGCCGGGCATTCGAGTTCGCCGGTGACGGTGCGCACCGAAATGGGCGTCAGGGACTTGCCCTTGCACGGCCCGGCGACGCACAGACCGTCTTCGATGCCGAATAGCGCGCCGTGGCTCGCGCACTGGATCAAGGTTTTCGACACGTCGAGGAATTGGTCGGGTTGCCAATCCAGCGGAATGCCCGCGTGCGGGCAGCGATTGACGTAGCCCCAGACCTGCCCGCCCTTGCGCATCACGAAAATCTCGCGCCGCGCATCGCCCTCGCCGAACGTGAAACCCTTGCCGCCCGGATCGGAAATCTCCTCGAGGCGGCAAAGAAGGGTCAAGCCTTCACTCCGATCCGTTTGCAGATCAGTTTCCACTCGGCCGGGGTGACGGGCTGGACGGAGAGGCGCGAGAATTTGATCAGCGCCATGTCGCGCAGCTCGGGCATGGTCTTGATGTCGGCGAGACCGAGCGGCGGTTTGGCGGGCGCCAGGGGCTTGACCGACACCTGCACCCACGGGCCTTCCTCGGCGGTCGGGTCGGGATGGGCTTCGGCCACGATCTCCATCACGCCGACGATCTCTTTGCCGATATTCGAGTGATAGAAGAAGGCGCGGTCGCCTTTCTTCATGGCCATCAGATTGAGCTTGGCCGAGTGGTTGCGCACGCCGTCCCAATGCCCGATCCCGTCGGCGACGAGCTTGTCCCAGCCGAACACGTCGGGTTCGGATTTCATCAGCCAGTGTTTCATGCGCGCTCTTCCTTGAGGGGCCGCGCGAGCAGCCCGGCCATGATCGAATCGACCAACGCGTAATGGTGCAAGATCGCGTCGATCCCGGTGCAGATCGGCATCTCCACATCCAGGCGCTGGGCGAGGTCGGAAACCGACTCCGCCCCGTCGATGCCCTCGACCGCCGCCAGCGCCAAACCGAGATCGGGATGCGCGAGCGCCTGCTCCTTGCTCAAGCCTTCGCCGAGCGCCATCCCGAAGCGCATGTTGCGGGACTGGTCGTTGTTGCAGGTGAGCGACAGATCGCCGAAGCCGGAAAGGCCCATCAGCGTCTCGGCCTTGCCGCCTTTGGCCAGACCCAGGCGCACCATCTCGGCCAAGCCGCGCGTCATCAAGGCCGCGCGCGCATTGTCGCCCAGCCCCTTGCCCTCGACGATGCCGCAGGCGATCGCGAGCACGTTCTTCACCGCCCCGCCGATCTGCGTGCCCACCGGATCGTCCGAGGAATAGACGCGGAAAGACGGCGTGGCGCAGATGCCGGCCAGCATCGTGGCGAGGCCCGCGTCCTCCGAAGCGAGCGTCACCGCGGTGGGTTTGCCGGTGGCGACCTCGCGCGCGAAGCTCGGGCCCGAGAGCACGGCCAAGGGCCGTCCGGGCGCGATCTCGGCGGCGATCTCGCTCATCAAGAGGCCGGTGCCGGTCTCGATGCCCTTGGTCGCGAGGATCAAGGGCGCGTTCGCGGGCAGATGCGCCGCCGCCTTCGCGAGCGTCCCGCGCAAATGCTGGGCGGGCGTCACCCACACGACCAGATCCTTGTCGCGTACGGCCGCCGCGATGTCGCTCGTCGCCGAAATCGCGGGATCGAGCGCCACGCCCTTCAGGAACGTGGCGTTCTCGTGGGCCGTGGCGATCGCCTCGACCGTCGCTGGTTCGTGCGCCCATAGCGTGGGCTCGAGACCCGCGCGCGCCAGGGTCTGGGCCAAAGCGGTGCCCCATGCGCCGGCGCCGATCACCGCGACGGTCTTCATGCCGCCCTCTCGTCCAGCGGCCAGCGCGGCCGGCAAGGGAAATCCAAAGGATCGCGCGCGCCGCGCACGAAGCGTTCGAGCCCCGCCCAAGCGATCATCGCGGCGTTGTCGGTGCACAAAGCGGGCGGCGGGGCGACCAGCGAGAGGCCTTCGCGCGACGCGACATCGGCCAGGCGTTCCTTGAGCATCGAATTCGCGGCCACGCCGCCGGCGACGACCAAATGCTTTCCTTCGGGATGGCGATCGCGGAACACCCGGATCGCGTTGCGCGCGCGATCGGCCAGCGTGTCGGCGACCGCACTTTGGAAACATGCCGCGACATCTTCGGTTTTCGCGTCGGGTTCTTTGGCGAGCAGAACGCGCACGGCCGTCTTGAGGCCCGCGAAGGAGAAATCGCAGCCGGAACGACCCTTCAGCGGGCGCGGAAGATCGAAGGCACGCGCATTCCCCTCGCGCGCCGATTTCTCGATCGCCGGGCCGCCGGGATAGGGCAGGCCCAGAAGCTTCGCCACTTTGTCGAACGCTTCGCCGACCGCGTCGTCGAGCGTGGTGCCCAGGCGCGTGTAACGCCCCACGTCTTCGACGATCAGCAGCTGGCAATGCCCGCCCGAGACCAGCAGCAGCAAATAGGGGAAGGGCAAATCGGCGATCAAGCGCGGCGACAGCGCATGGCCTTCGAGATGATTGACCGCCACGAAGGGCAGGCCGCGCGCCAAGGCGGCGGCCTTGGCGAAGGTCGCCCCCACGATCACGCCGCCGATGAGGCCCGGCCCGGAAGTCGCCGCGATCGCGTCGATGTCTTCCCAGCGCGCGCCGGATTTCGCGAAAGTTTCACGGACCAGATCTTCGAGCACGGACAAATGCGCGCGCGCGGCCACTTCGGGCACGATCCCGCCATAGGGCGCATGCGCGCGGATTTGGCTCGCCAGCGCTTGGGCGCGCACCACGCGGGTGGAATCCACCAAAGCGGCGGCGGTTTCGTCGCAGCTGGTTTCGATGCCCAGAACCAAGGTCATGGCGCTTGTGTAGCCGACCGCTCCCTTGCGATAAAGCGTTTCGGGAATTCGGGGTCGCATGACGGGGATGTTGCGAATCGGCACGCGCGGCTCGCCGCTGGCGCTGTGGCAGGCGAACGAGACCGCGCGCCGCTTGGCCGCCGCGTTTCCGGGCCTCGTCACCGAGGTCGTGCCGATCAAGACCACCGGCGACCGCATCCAAGACCGCAACCTGTCCGAGGCCGGCGGCAAGGGCCTGTTCACCAAGGAAATCGAAGAGGCGCTGCTCGCGGGCGCCATCGACGTCGCAGTCCATTCGATGAAGGACGTGCCGACTTGGCTGCCCGAAGGCCTCGGCATCGTGGCGACGCTCGAACGCGAAGACCCGCGCGACGCGCTGATCGCGCGCGGCGACGCCACATCTCTGGCGTCGCTGCCGCGCGACTGCACGGTCGGCTCGTCGTCGTTGCGCCGTGCCGCGCAACTCAAAGCCAAGCGCCCGGATATCCGGGTGGTCGATTTCCGCGGCAATGTGGAAACCCGGCTGAAGAAGCTCGACGACGGCGTCGCGGATGCGACCTTTCTCGCGCTGGCGGGGTTGAAGCGCCTGGGCCGCGAAGACGCGGTCTCGGCCGTGCTCGACCCGTCCGAGATGCTGCCGGCGGTAGCACAAGGCGCCATCGGTCTGGAAGCGCGGCTCGCCGATACGGCCACGCGCGCGAAGCTCGCGGCACTCGATCATCAAGCGACCCACGACGCGGTGCGCGCCGAGCGCGGCCTGCTCGAACGGCTCGACGGCTCGTGCCGCACGCCCATCGGCGCGCTGGCCACCATCGACACCGGCGGGCGCCTGCGCTTGGACGGACTCGTGGTGCGACCGGATGGCACGGGGCTGCTCACGACCTTCCGCGAAGGGAATGTCGCGGACGCCGAAATTTTGGGCCAGGATGCGGGCGAAGAACTCAAGCGCCGCGCCGGACCGGGTTATTTCGTATGACCGACAAACGCCGACTGACCGTCTTGGTGACCCGCCCGCGCGGCGAGGCCGAAGCTTTCGCCGCCGTGCTGGCCGAACGCGGCCACGACGCGGTGCAGGCGCCGCTGCTCGACATCGTGCTCGACGAGACGGCGCGTATCGATCTGGGCGGCGTGCGCGCGGTGCTGTTCACCTCGGCCAATGGCGTGCGCGCCTGGGCCCGGCTGGGCGCGCCGTGCGAGTCGGAAGCCTTTTGCGTGGGCGACGCCACCGCCCAAGCCGCGCGCGACGCCGGGTTCGCGCTCGTGCACAGTGCTGGCGGCGACGTCGCCGCCTTGGCCGGGCTTGTGCGTTCGAAGCTATCGCCCCTGGATGGCGCGCTGCTGCACGCCGCCGGATCGGCGCTGGCGGGCGATCTTTCGGGCGATCTCGCCAAAGACGGATACGAGGTGCGGCGCGTCCAGCTCTATCGCCAGGACGTCGCCACCACGCTGCCCTTCGCCGCCGTGCAGGCTTTGCGCGACGCCAGGATCGACGCGGTCACGTTCTTCTCCCCGCGCACGGCCGAAACCTTCGTGCGCCTGGCCAAGCAAGCCGATTTGCTCGGCGCCCTGGCGGGCACGCGCGCGCTCGCGCTGTCGCAAGCCGCCCTCGACGTGGCGCGCGAAGAGGGTGCGATCTGGAACAGCGCGCACGCCGCCGCCGTTCCCACCGAATCCGCGTTGCTCGACGCTTTGGACGATTTGGCCCGCATGCAAGATCCAACGCCCCCGCCGCCGCCGCCCCCGAAACCGGCGCCCGCCGCGACGCCACCGGCCGCTAAGCGGTCGAGCGCGCCCGCCGCCTTCGCGACCGCCTTGGTCGTCGCCATGCTCGCGGCACTGGCCTTCGTCTATTGGCAAACGACGATGACCGGCGGCGCCGCCGATCCGGGTCCGGCCTTGCGCGCGCTCGAAGCACGGCTGACGCAAGTCGACCGGCGCTTGGCGGGGCTGGAAAACCGCCCGGTGCCCCAAGCCCCGCCGGCGCCGGTCGTCGATCTGTCGGGCGTCGAAGGCCGGCTCGCGGCGCTCGAAGCGCGCCCGGCGGCCGATCCGCGCGTCGCGACCGAGATCGCGCAGCTGGCCGAGGACAATCAGCGTCTGCGGGTGCTGCTCGAATCGGCGATCGGCGAAGCACGCGTCATCCGCGACGGCGGCGAGCGCGACCGTGCGGGCGCGCGCCGCGCCGAATTCCTGCTCGCCGTCGGCCAGCTGCGCGACGCGGCCTTGGCCGGTCGCGGCTTCGCCGACGAATTGCGCGTGGCGCGCGGGCTGGCGCCGGACGGCGCCGCCCCGGCGATCGCGCAGCTCGCCGCCCAGCAAGCCGGCGTCGAAACCCGCGCCTCGCTCGCGCGCCGGTTCGCGCCCATCGCCAACGCGGTGGTCGCCGCCGGACGCATCGAAGAAGCGGCCGATCGGCCTTGGTTGGCCGAAGCGCTCGAACGCGCGCAGCGTTACTTCTCGATCCGGCGCGTGGGCGAGGTCGAGGGCGATTCGCCGTCCGCGCGCGTGGCGCGCGCCGAAGCGCGCCTGGCGGTCGACGATCTGGCCGGCGCGCTCGCCGCCCTCGATCCGCCGGGCCCGGCATGGCTGGCACCCGCCCAAAACTGGATGGAAGCCGCGCGCGCGCGCCTGGCGCTGGAAGCCGCGCTGGCGCGCTTGGCGAGCGGCGGGTAACGCGCATGCGCCGCATCGTTCTGCTGTTGCTGCTCGTCCTGGCCGCCATGGCGATCGCGGTGTGGCTCGGTTCCACGCCGGGCCGCGCCACGCTGGAAATCGCCGGCTGGCGGGTGGACTCGTCGTTCGGCGCGCTGGCGCTGCTCGCCGCCATCGGCGTGGCCGTCGCGATCCTGATCGATCGCGCGTGGCGCTGGATCGCCGGCGCGCCCGGGCGTTTCGCGCTGTGGCGCCGCGCGCGGCGCGAGAAGAACGGCTACGCCGCCCTGACGCGCGGGCTGGTGGCGGTCGCCGCCGGCGATCCCAAAAGCGCGCTGCGCGAAGCGGCCCTGGCCGATCGCTTGCTGGGCGCGCCGCCCGCTTCGCTGCTGTTGTCGGCGCAAGCCGCCCAGCTCGCCGGCGACGAGGCCGGCGCGCGCAAACATCTCGAAGCGATGCGCGCCGCCCCCGAAACCGAATTCGCCGCCTTGCGCGGGCTGGTCGCCTTGGCGATGCGCGAGGGCCGCGACGCGGAGGCGCTGGATCTCGCCCGGCGCGCGCGCGAGATCCGGCCCGACGCCACCTGGGTCGCGGGCGCGCTGGTCGAGCTCGAAACCAAAGGCGGGCATTGGCTCGACGCCGAGCGCACGATCGACACCGCGCGGCGCGCCAAGCTGCTGCCCGCCCCCGAAGCGGACGTCAAACGCGCGGCCGTGCTGCACGAAGCCGCACGCCTGCACGAAGCCAAGGGCGATCGGCGCGAGGCGATCCGCGCGGCCGAGCGCGCGTTCAAGCTCGCCCCCGACCGGCCGGAGATCGCGGTCGAACTGGCGCTGCTTTACGCGCGCGACGGCAAGGCCCGCGCCGCCGGCGCGCTGGTCGAAAAGGAATGGGCGCGCCGCCCGCATCCGGCGCTGATCGACGCCTATCGCCGCGCGCGCCCCGTGGCCGGCGCGCTGCAGTGGATCAAGCAGGTCGAGCGCTTGGCGAAACTCGCCCCCCTGCATGCCGATAGCCATGTCGCCATGGCCGAGGCCTCGCTCGCGGCCGAATTGTGGGGCGAGGCCAAGCGCCACGCCGACGCGGCGATCGCCGCCGAAGGCGGGGACGCGCGCGCGGGGCTGTGCCGCTTGATGGCGCGCATCGCCGAGCAAGCGGGCGACGAGGCGGGCGAAGCCAAAGCGTGGCTCGCGCGCGCGTCGGACGCGCCCGCTGATCCGGCCTGGACGTGCCAATCCTGCGGCCATCCGCACGCCGAGTGGCGCGCGCTGTGCGGGCGCTGCGGGGCGTTCGACAAGCTCGCCTGGGCGCCGCCGGCGCGCCTCGCCCCGGCGCTGCAGGTCATCGAGGGCGACAAGGCCTGACGCGGATTGCGGCCGGACGTATATGATGGCAATATACGTCCGTGTTCGACTGGCGGCGGATCGACGGCTTCGATTGGGACGACGGCAATCGTGTCAAGAGCGCGCGCAAGCATGGCGTGACGGCGTCGGAGGCCGAGCAGGTCTTCTTCAACCGGCCGCTGATCGTCGCCGACGACACCCGCCATTCGGACGCGGAGCCGCGATTCCACGCGCTGGGACGCGGCGACGACGGACGGCTGCTGCACGTCACGTTCACGCTGCGCCGGTCGGCGACGTTGCTGCGGGTGATTTCGGCGCGCGCCATGAACCGCAAGGAAAGGGCGATCTATGAGCGGACGCCGTAAACCTTCTCCGCGCTTCGCCTCCGAAGCGCAGGAGCGCGCGTATTGGGAAAAGACGGATTCGACCCGTCACGTCGATTGGTCGAAGGCCGAACGGGTCGAGATGCCGAATCTCAAACCCTCGACCCAGTCGATCTCGCTGCGGCTGCCGGTTTCGCTGCTCGCGCGGATCAAGATCGCCGCCAACCGGCGCGACATGCCCTATCAGTCGCTCATCAAGTCGTGGCTCGCGGAGCGGATCGACGCGCCGGCGCCCGCGCCCAAGCGGCGCGTCAATCCTGCTTCGTCTTCTCGTCGATCAGGCTGAGGCCTTCGACCAGCGTCTTCTCGGCCTTGTCCGCACCCGAGACGAGTTCGAGCATGCGCACGCTCGAATAGAGTTCCGATTCCGCGCCCTGACGGTCTTCGGGCATCAGCCCGCGCATGCGGATATCGGTGAAGAAGCGGCCCGTATGGCCGTCGATCTGGGTCTCGACGCGCTTCAACTCGTCCTTCAATTCCTTGTCGAGGCCGAGATCGCCCGCGTATTTGGCGGCGAGCTGGAGGGCGAGCAAGCGATCCTCGACGAGCTGGATCTCGGCGATGTCGCCCTCGCCCATGGCTTTGGCGGCGAGGCGGCCGATATCGGCGAGAACGGCGCCGATATCCTTGCCGGCGTTCTCGATGATGTTGGCGTTGACCACGTCCTTGAGTTTGACGCGCACGCGATCGAGCCGGCGCGCGGCCGCGGCCCCGGCCTGGCCCTTGAGCAATTCGCGCCCTTGGGCGATGCCCTTCAGATGGTGCCCGATCTCCTTGGCGAGATCCTCGCGCACGCTGACCTTGCCGTCGCTGGTGCCGTCGGCGAGCGAGCGGCGTACTTCCTCGAAGCGCTGCTCCATGTCGGTGACCATCACCTCTGTGGTGATCGAGGCGAGCTCGCCCGTCGAGCCGGCCATGCCCTTTTCGGCCACGCGCACGAAGATCGACAGGATTTCGGTCGGCTGGTCGAGGCGCGCGACCAGCGCGTAGACGACCACGGGCGCGCGGACCTTCATGCGCTGATCGACGGCCATCACGGTCTGGCCGATCGTCGCGATATCCTCGTCGGCCAGTGCGACGATCGGCTTGGGCGGCAGGCCTTCGCGCATCGTCTGGATCTCGACGGCGATCTCCATGACGTCGGTCATGTCCTGGAAGTCGAGATACATCTCCGGCCCGCCCAGCTTGGGCGTGATCTCGGCGCGGTAGGCGACGGTTTTCTCGGCGCGGGTCACGATCTCGCGCATTTCCTTGGCGCATTGCGGCCACAGGCGCTGGCCGATCGGCAGCCACGAGACGTTGGCTTTGCCCAGATTGCGGATCTCGGTTTCGATCTGGTCGATCTCGGTGCGGCCGATCTTGTCGACGAGCATGTCCCAGGCGGGATCGATGACGTTGCGGCTGATCTTGCCGATGACCTTGGATTGGGTCTTGGGCGCGTTGTTCAGCATGTCTTCGAAGGGCATGCAGAACAGGCGCTTGGCGCTCATGCGCCGGGCCGGGCGCACGACCTGCAGGCGCGGGCGGAACTGGCCGAGCAGGCCGAGGGCCGTCTGGTCGGTGTGATTGCCCAGGCGCTTGCCTTCCAACGCCCAGACCATCTCGATCAGCGTCGATTCCGGAATCTGCGACAGGCGCTGCGACAGCTCGCCCAACGATTTGGTCACGTCGGTCATGCGGCCCTCGACTTGTACTTCTCGAGCCGCGTGCGCAGATCGGCGTCGATCGTGCCGGTGACCCAATCCTCCATCGGTTTGACCAGCTTGCGCCGCTGCACGCCGATCTCGCGGATCTTGTCGCGCCGCGCGCCGGAGACTTCCTCCTCGGGAATGATCGGCAGAATGCGCGCCAGCTCCTGGACGGCCGCCTGCTGCTCGTGCGGCGCCTTGATGACCGCGTCCTCCCACATGGCGACGAGCAGGTCCCAGCCGTCGAGCATCCACGAGATGCGCTCGATCGTCGCCGTCATCGCCTCGAGGGAATTGTCCCACTTGGCGACGGTGCGGTCGATCTTCTCGAGATGGATGTCGGCTTCGGCGAAGGCCTCCGCGGCCAGTGCCGCGGTCTCGCGCGCGACCAGGCTGGCCAGGCCGCCCAAGGGCGCGTGCTCGGATTTGTCGACCTCCGACCAGCCGCCGATCGAATTGGCGAATTCCTCGATGCGCTGGCGCATCTTGCGCAAGCGCGGCGCCTTGGCGATCTTGGGCGTGCCGATCGGGCCGATCGCGTCGGACCAAGCTTCCAGGCGCGCGTAGAGCTCGTTGCCCTCGATGTTCACCTTGTGCGCGACGCGCGCGAGGATGAGTTTGGCCTGCTGGCGGCCGGTCTCGCTTTGCACGTGCGCGAGCGTGATCTGCAGCTGGCCTTGCGAGAGCTGCTTGACCGTTTCGGACAGCAGCGAAAATTGGATCAGGAGCTTGAAATCCTCCTGCTCCTTGAGCAGCGCCTTGGCCTGCTTGGCGGCCGACGGGCCCGCAAGGCCGGTCGACGAGGTGCGCAACGTGGCCGCGCGCACGGCCTCGGGCGTCGAGGCGCCCGCCTCGTCGATCGCCCGATGCAAGACCCGATCATGGACCGTCAGCGAGAACACTTCCGGCAGGCTCTTCCATCCCAAAATGTAGTTGCCCTTGGCGCCCGAGGGGTTGGGCACCACGAGTTCGAGTTCGTCGTGCCGTCCGCGTACCCGGCTGCCCACGATGATGGGCGTGGTGAACGGCACCGAGGCGCCGCGTTCGGCGAAGGTGGGGGGGGCCCAGAACGATTTCGATACGGCTCCGTCCATCGTTCCGCGCGCGTCCAACCGTCCAAACGAGACAAAAACCGTGCAAGTCCATGGCGCCGCCTTGGCCGGCGACATATCCACAGACCCTAGCAGATCAATGCCCATCAGGCCAGAGATCGGCCATTTGAGTCAAATCGTTGGTATCCGGCCCCGCCGTCCCGGGCGCGCGCCGGACCGGACGGTCAGTCGAACAAGTCGCGGCGCCGCAGGCAGACGACCAATCCCCGCCAGGGGATGTCCTCGCGCCGCAGGCCGAGGGCAACCAACGTTTCCTCGGGCCGGGCGCCCAAAGCGCCATAGACCGGGTGGCGGGGCGGCGGGAGCGGGCGCGGGCGATTGCAGTCCATGGCGCGAGGATCGCGCGCCGCTTCGCCGCCCGTCGCGCGACTTCGCCGCACGCGCGCATGCGCGAAATTCGCGCGCACGCGCCCATGGACGGGTAGAATCGGCCATGGCCTATCGCTTGCCGCCCCTCAAATCGCTGCGTCTGTTCGAAGCGGCCGGGCGCAATTCGAGTTTCAAGAAAGCCGCCGCCGAGCTCGGACTCACGCCCAGCGCCGTCAGCCACGGCATTCAAGCGCTCGAGGATTGGCTGGGCGCCGCCCTCTTCGCGCGCGACGGCAACGTGCTGACATTGACCGAGGCGGGGCGGGCCTATCTCCCCCAGATCCGCGACGCCCTCGAACGCATCGCGCGGGCCAGCGACGGCGTCCCCGGACGGCGGCCCAGCGGGCGCCTGTCGGTCAGCGCCGCACCGTTCTTCGGCGTGCGCTGGCTGGCACCCAATTTGGGGAAATTCGCCGCCGTCCATCCGGGCGTCGAAATCACGCTCGATACCGAGCAGCGCGCGGTCGAATTCCCGCGCGATGGGATCGACGTCGCCATC
>JAMNXK010000416.1 GCA_023653245.1 Tagaea sp. | reverse complement strand
CACGTGCGTCATCCTTTCGGCGGCCATCCGTGCTTTTCGTCGACGGCCGATTTGGCCCAGGCGTAAAGCGCGTCGTACAACACGAATCCCTGGCGCAGCATCGCATGGTCGTCGGCGGGATTCATCGCCGAAAGCCCGAGCGACAGGGCCAGCAGACCCGGCGCCTCCGGCGCCAGATCGGGCCGCCCGGTATCCGCCCCGCGCACGATGGGCGCCAAGCGCAGCAACGCGGGATCGTCGATGCGGTACTTGTCGATGAAGGCGTCGAAGCTGCATTTCTCGCCGACGTGGCTGAGTTCCACGCCCGGGATATCGTAGGGAATGGCGCCCGTGCGCGCGGCCGCGGCGAGCACGTCGGCGGAAGGCACGAACAGGAACTCGGCCTTCGCATCGACGAACCGCGCGACCAGCCACGGGCACGCGACGCGGTCGATCTTCGGCCGCTCGCGGGTGACGAATTTGAGCGTCATCGTCCCCTCCCTACTTCGCCGCTTGCGGCAGGCCCATCGCGGCCCAGCCCGACGCGCCCACGTCGAGATAGCGCGCGTCGTAGCCGCGCGCGCGCAAGGCCTTGGCCGCGTCGCGGCTGAAATTGAAGCCGAGCACGCAATAGACCAGCACGGGCTTGTCCTTGGGCAGGCCTTCGGCCACGCCGTCGAGCGCCAAAGGATCGCGCCACACCGCACCGGGCAACTTGGTCTTCGCCGCTTCGTAGATCGGCGCGCGGCGCGCGTCGACCCAGGTGCCTTGGAAGGCAAGCGCGCCGGCGAGGTCGAGCGCGTGGGGATCGGCCGGCGTTTTCTCCCGCCGCCAGCGTCGCGCCACCGCCGTCCAATCGGTCATGCCGAGTACGGCATCGACATAGGCATTGGCGTCGGCGCCGAAATCCAGGTGATAGGCGTGCTCGTAGACGTCGAGGGCGAAGATCGGCGTCGCCCCCGCCAGCGACATCGTGTGGTCCATGCCCCATTGGATCGCGAGACGCCCGTCGCGCGGATCGTCGGCGAGCACGAGCCAACCCGAACCGCCCGCCAGCGCCTTGGCGGTGGCGGCGATCTCGGCGGTCATGGCGGCGAAGGAACCGAATGCGGCGTCGATCGCGCGCGCGAGATCCTCGGGCGGCGGCACGAAGGGCCCGAGCGCGTCGAAATGGACTTCGTGCAACACGATCGAGTTATGCGCGATCAATTCCTCGCGCTTCAGGCCGTTGCGCAGGAAGCCGGGCGCGTCGAGCGGCAGCTCGGCCAAATGCCGCGCGATCGCGTTCGAGCGGCGCATGGCGCCGCCGTAGTTGTTTTCGTAGTGGCTGAGCAGCAGCCGGTCGGACAGGCCCGGATAGGAGCCGGGCTTGTGGCCGATGGGCTTCACGTGACGGACGATGGGCGGGATCATGTGCGCCTCCCGTTTCGAAACGCGCGCGCGAGGCGGGCGTTTCCGGAAGGCAGTGCTTGGAGGGCGGACCCTCTCGAAGCGCGGGGCGACTGCCGTGAGCCCCGGAAGGACCCTACACGAGTCCTATTTGAACTTCACCTTGATAATCTCGTAGGCCTTGTGCCCGCGCGGCGTGGTCACTTCGACCTTGTCGCCCGCCTGCTTGTTGATCAGCGCGCGCGCCAGCGGCGAGGTGATGGAGATGCGGCCCTTTTCGATCTCGGCCTCGTCGGCGCCGACGAGCTGGTATGTGGATTCCTCGTCGGTGTCCTCGTCGGCGAGCGTAACCTTGGCGCCGAACTTGATCTGCTTGCCCGAAAGCGAAGCCACGTCGATCACTTCGGCGCGGCTGATCTTGTCCTCGAGCTCGCCGATGCGCCCTTCGATGAACGACTGGCGTTCGCGCGCGGCGTGATACTCGGCGTTCTCCGACAGATCGCCGTGATCGCGCGCTTCGGCGATCGCTCGGATCACGGCCGGCCGCTCGTTCGCTTTCAGGTTCCTCAGCTCGGCTTCGAGTCGTTCGAAGCCCTCGCGCGTCATCGGTACTTTGTCCATCGACTCCGAACTCGTCCCGTCGTGCTTTTCCGACCCTCTCCCGGCAACGCTTTGCGCACGCGGACGGACCCTTTCGGTCCGGCCGCCCATACGCCCAGCGTGTCGGAGGGCGCCTTAGAAGGCGCCTTTAAAGTACGCCTGCAGCGGAGCCACTTCAAGACTGCCCGCGCGCAAGGCCGCGATCGCCTCCACGGCCGCTTTGCAGCCCGACAAAGTCGTGTAGTAGGCGATGCCCGACATCAAGGCCGTGTGGCGCAACCCGAAGGAATCCTCTACCGCTTGTGCTCCCTCGGTGGTGTTGAACACCAAATCCACCTGCCCGGATTTCATGGCGTCGACGATATCCGGGCGCCCTTCGAGGACTTTGTTGACCTCGACGACCCCCTCCAGCCCGCCGCGCAGGAGATAGGCGGCCGTGCCGCGCGTGGCCAGAATCCGGAACCCCATTTCCCGCAAACGCTTGGCCAGTTGCGCCGCCGCCTTCTTGTCGCCGTCGCGCACCGAGACGAACACCGTGCCTTGGGTGGGCAGGCGTTGCGAGGCGCCGAGCTGCGCCTTGGCGAAAGCGTGGCCGAAATCCGCGTCGATGCCCATGACCTCGCCGGTCGATTTCATCTCGGGTCCGAGCAGCACGTCCGAACCCGGAAAGCGCGCGAAGGGGAAGACCGCTTCCTTGACCGCGACATGGTCGAGCTTGCGCTTTTTGAGCTTGAAGGAGGCGAGCGTCTCGCCGGCCATGATTCGTGCCGCGAGCTTGGCGATCGCCACCCCGGTCGCCTTGGCGACGAACGGCACGGTGCGCGAGGCGCGCGGGTTGACCTCCAGCACGTAGACCGTGCCGTCCTTGATCGCGTACTGCACGTTCATCAGGCCGACGACCTTGAGCGCCTTGGCGAGCGCTTCGGTCTGGCGCTCGATCTCCGCGATCGCCGCCTTGGACAGCGAATAGGGCGGCAGCGAGCACGCGCTGTCGCCCGAATGGATCCCGGCTTCCTCGATATGCTCCATGATGCCCGCGACATGCACGTCCGTGCCGTCGCACAGCGCGTCGACGTCGACCTCGATCGCGTCGGTGAGATACGAGTCGATCAGCACCGGGTTTTTGCCCGAGACGCGCACCGCCTCGTGGATATAGGTGCGCAGCGCGTCGGGCGTGTGGACGATCTTCATCGCGCGCCCGCCGAGGACGTAAGACGGGCGCAGCAGCACCGGATAGCCGATGCGCGTGGCCTCCGCCTCGGCTTCCTTCAGCGAATAGGCCGTGCCCGAGGGTGGCTGGCGGAGTTTCAGCTTGTCCAAGAGCTTCGCGAAGCGTTCGCGATCCTCGGCCAGATCGATCGCGTCGGGCGACGTGCCGAGGATCGGAATCCCCGCCGCCTCCAACGCGCCCGCCAGACGCAAGGGCGTTTGGCCGCCGAACTGGCAGATCACGCCGAGCACTTTGCCGTTCGCCGCTTCGCGCCGCACGATCTCGATCACCGTCTCGGGCGTCAGCGGCTCGAAATAGAGCCGGTCGGCCGTGTCGTAATCGGTCGAGACGGTCTCGGGGTTGCAATT
>JAMNXK010000415.1 GCA_023653245.1 Tagaea sp. | reverse complement strand
CGATCACGCCGAACACGATCGCCCGGCCGAAGATATTGGCGAGCCAGAAATTGGCCTGATTGAGGGGCATGAGTTCCGGCAAGATCGCCGGCATGAGCAGCAGCACGGCGAGCGCGACGGCGCTCCACATCCCGATCGGCGTGCGCAGCCAGGCGATCATGGCGCGCGCCCCATTATGCCCTGGGGCCGCAACGCCAGCACCACGACCATGATCACGAAGGTCAGGATCACCGAATAGGTCGGGAACAGCGCCTGCCCGACTTGCTCGGCGAGACCGACCATGATGGCGCCGATCGCGGTGCCGGTGATCGAGCCCATGCCGCCGACGATCACCACGACCAGCGAGATGAGCAGGAACCGTCCGTCCACCCCTTGCGCCAAAGGCTGGGCGGTGGCGCCGATCACGCCGCCCAGGCCGGCGAGCGCCGCCCCCAGCGCGAACACGACGATGTTCACCACCGGCACGTTGACGCCGCAGGCCGAGAGCATCGCGCGGTCGTCCACGCCCGCGCGGATCATCAGCCCGACCTTGGTGCGGTTGAGCAGCAGCCACAGCCCGATCCCGACGGCGATGGCGACGCCGATCTGGAACAGCCGGAACGTCGGATAGCGCCCGACCAACGGCACGTTCGACGAGCCGAAGATCGCGTCGGGCGCGAAGAACTGACGCGGGTTGCCGCCGAAATTGGCGAGCAGCTGGTCGGCCAGGATGATCGATAGCCCGATCGTCACCAGCGCTTGGCGCAGCTCCTGGCCTTGCATCCAGCCGAGCAGCGTCTTTTGCATCGCGACCCCGAGTGCCGCCGCCGCCGCCATCCCGGCCAAGACGCCGAGATACCACGCGTACCAGACGTCCTCGTCGTAGAGCGGCTCCCACAGCGCGTAACCGATATAGGCGCCCACCATATAGAGCGAGCCATGCGCCATATTGACCGTGCGCATCAGGCCGAAAATCAGCGAGAAGCCGCTCGCGACGATGAAATACAGCGCCGCGAGAGTCAGGCCGTTCAGAACGATCGTCAAAGCGAGTTGTAGGCTCACCGGGGGGTGTTTCCTCGTTACCCCCCGCGACCGAAATCGATACGTGCCGACCAAGTGCCTCGGGGGGAGGCCCAGTTATATTGGGTCACGCGGTCGATTGCACCATGGGCCTTCGCATATTTCGCCGAACGGTGCCCGGGTGCCGCCGATATGCGTCATCTATTGTACAACTCCGCTACGTAATTGAAAAACGCGGCCGCGCGGCTCACATTTTGGGCAAGTCCGCGCGCGACGCCGCGCCAAGCTTGAGGGAGATCGTCCGATGCCTCGCACCTTGTTCACCAATGTCGGCGTTTGGGACGCCACCGGTGCCGCAACCTATCCCGGCGAAGTTCTGGTCGAGGCCAATCGCATTTCGAAAGTCGCCAAGGGCGGCGAGCGCTTGGCGCGCGAAGGCGCCGAGATCATCGACGCCGCCGGCGCCACGCTCATCCCGGGCCTGTGCGAGGGGCACGCGCATCCGTCGTTCTCCAACGCCGCGACGACGGTGGAGATCGGCGACATTCCGCCCGAGGAGCACGTGCTGGTCACCATGCACAACGCCAAGGCGATGTTGGACGCGGGCTTCACCTCGCTCTACGGCGCCGCCTCGGCCAAGGTGCGCCTCGACATCGTCATCCGCAACGAGATCGACGCCGGCCGCATTCCGGGCCCGCGTCTGCGCGCGGCGAGCCCCGAGATCACCACGACCGGCGGGCTCGGCGACGAGCGCAAGATGCACATGCACCACGAAAGCTTCGCGCTGATCGCCGATGGCCCCGACGAGGTGCGGCGCGTGTCGCGCATGTGCGTGCGCGAGGGTGTGGACAACGTCAAGATCAACATCTCCGGCGACGATTTCATCAAATCGGCCAAGGCGGCGATGACGGTGATGAACGACGCCGAAATCTCGGCGGCCGTCGAGGTCGCGCGCGCCTACGGCAAGCGCGTGAACGCGCATTGCCGCGCCGGCGAATCGGTGAAGGCCGCCGTGCGCTGCGGCGTGGACGTGATCTACCATTGCGAATTCGCCGACGACGAGGCGCTCGACATGCTCGAGCGCGAGAAGCACCGCACCTTTGTCGGCCCCGCGGTCGGCATTCTCTACAACACGGTCTACTACGCCAATCGCTGGGGCATCACCGAGCAGGTCGCCGCCGATATCGGCATCAAGCGCGCGCTCGAAGCCTGCTGCGCGACCTACGACAAGCTGCGCCGGCGCGGCGTGCGCGTGGTGCCGGGCGGCGATTACGGCTTCGCCTGGACGCCGCAAGGCACGAACGTGAAGGACCTCGAACTGTTCGTGAAGCTGTTCGGCTACGGCCACGGCGAGGCGCTGATGTGCGCGACCAAGACGGGCGGCGAGATCATGGGCTACCCCGATCTCGGCCAGATCCGCGCGGGCTTCCTGGCCGACATGCTGCTGGTCGACGGCGATCCTTCGCAGGACGTGACGATCCTGCAGAACAAGGACCGACTGCTCGCCATCATGAAGGACGGCGCCTTCCACAAGCGCCCGCGCACCGTAGCATCCGGCCGCCAAGCGGCGGAGTAGCGCGCTCAATAGTCGAGCTTGAACGCCGCGTTGAGGTCGGCGATCTCGGCCGGCGACAGGCGCCGCGCACCCGTCCGCTTGGTCATCAAATGGAGCTTGGCCGTTTCCTCGAGCTCCTCGAGCGCGAAGGCGGCCTTGCTCACGCTGGCTTCCCACACCACCGGCCCGAGGCTTTGCAGCATCACCGCCCGGCAGCGCGGAATATGCGCACCCACCAGATCGGCGACCTCGGGCGCGCCGGGCCGCCGATAGGGGATCAGCGGCACATGCCCGACCTTCATGATGTGATAGGGCGTGAGCGGCGGCAAAATCTCGGCCGGATCGGTGTCGGGGAGCAGCGACAAAGCGACCAGATTGGTCGAGTGCGTGTGCACGATGCCGTTGGCGTCCTTGGCCTTGGCGTAGATCGACCGGTGCAGCACGATGGTCTTGGAGGCGCGCGCGCCGGAAACCTGGTTGCCGTCCGCGTCGAGCTTGGCGAGCGACGCGGGATCGAGAAAGCCCAGGCACGCGTCGGTGGGGGTGATCAGAAATCCGTCGTCGAGCCGCGCGCTGATATTGCCGGCCGAGCTGTGCGCGTAGCCACGCGCGTGCAGGCTGAGGCCGATGCGGCAGATCTCCTCGCGGATCGCGGTCTCGTTCATGGCAGCGCCTCGAAGGCTTGGCGGAAAAAATCGGGTCCGCCGAAATTCCCGGATTTCAGCGCCAAAGCCAAGCCCCGCCCGTCGAGCGCCGCCGTCCACGGCACGCCCGGGCAGATCTCGGGGCCGATCTCCAAACAGGCCACGCCCAGCTTCGCGACCACGGCGCCCGAGGTCTCGCCGCCCGCGATCGCCAGCCGCGTACGGCCGAGCTCGACGCAAGCTTGCGCGGCACCGGCGAGGACCGCTTCGAGACGCTCGGCGACATGCGCGTCCTTGCCTTGCGCGGCGCGCACCGCTTCGGGCTCGGCGGTCGAGTAGACGAGCACGGG
>JAMNXK010000414.1 GCA_023653245.1 Tagaea sp. | reverse complement strand
TCATCGGTGGTCCTCGGGTGATAGGGGTTGCGTGTGCAAACCAACCCTAACCCCGCGAACCGCCGGTGACCGCCAGCACCGCCGACGGCCCGCTACAGCACCCCATCAAGGGCGCGCGGGCCGTCGCCGCCGCTCCCACCTACACCACCCCCCGGGACACGACCGGTCCGTGAGGGTGTCTGGACCTCTCCTCCTTGGTGACGTCCAACCCGGTAGCGGCGCCGATTTGGTTTGGAACTCGTCAACGAACACGGTCGGGATACAGAGTGCATCTTCCGCGCGATTCAAGGAGAACATCCGGAAGTTCAAAACGGACTTTGGCCGTGTCCTCGGACTCAATCCGGTGGCGTTCACGTATAAGGAAACGAAGGACGAAACCGTCGGGTATCTCGCGGAAGACGTGGCCGCTCAAGAGCTCGACGAGTTGATCACGCGCGACAGCGAGGGCAAACCGTTCTCGGTTCACTACAAGCTGATCTCCGTCTATCTGGTCGAGCTGGTCAAGCGGCAGCAGGCTTTGATCGAGACGCTCCAGGAGAAAGTCGCCAAGGTCGAGGCACGTTTCGCGGGCGATGCGTCGCCGGCGACGGCTTGAAGTCACCGCCGCCACCAAGGCGCTCGCGCGATGGCCTGCGGTCATCGCCGAGTGTCTCGCGATACATTCGACTGGCGACATACTGCGTGCGATCGAGACGGAACGGGGCCCCTGCGGGCCCCGTTTTGTTTGGCGGCGCATATCCTCAACCAAAGCGAACCCGTTGGGGGCCCCGAGGCGGTCGCTCGGCGCAAGGCCCCCCGCCCCTTGCGTCGCGCGACAACCGGGCCTATACGCATGTCCGTTCGCACGGGGTGCCGGCACTGGGCCGGCTGAGATCATACCCGTCTAACCTGATCCGGGTCATGCCGGCGTAGGGAATGCGGAATCCGCCCACCCTCCATTTGCGCGCCGCGCGTCTGTCCTACGAAGGCCGTCCGCTATTCGACGGGCTCGACGCCGAATTCGCGGCCGGCCGGACGACCTGCCTGCTCGGCCCCTCGGGTGTGGGCAAGTCCACGCTGCTGCGCGCGCTGGCGGGGCTGGCCGATGTCGGCGCGGGAACGCGGCCCGTGCGCGCGGCGTGGATGGCGCAAGACGATCTGCTCTGCCCGTGGCTCGACGCGCTCGGCAACGTGACGCTGGGTGCGAGCTTGCGCGGCGAAGCGCGCGACACGGCGCGCGCGCGATCGCTCTTGGACCAAGTCGGCCTCGGCGACCGCGCAGCCGCCAAACCGAGCGAGCTTTCCGGCGGCCAGCGCCAGCGCGTGGCGCTGGCGCGCACGCTCTACGAAGACCGCGACGTGGTGCTGATGGACGAGCCGTTCGCCGGGCTCGACGCGCCGACGCGCTGGCGCCTGCAGGATCTCGCGGCCACGCTGCTCGAAGGGCGCACCGTCGTGCTCGTCACCCACGATCCGCGCGAGGCCTTGCGCCTGGGCCACGAGATCCGCGTGCTCGCGGGATCGCCCGCGACGCTCGGGCCATCGCTGGCGCCCGCAGCAGATCCGCCGCGCAAGCTCGACGATCTCGATCTCCTGGCCCTCGAATCGCGGTTGATCGCGGAGCTGATGGCATGATCCGCGGGTTCCTCGCTTTGCTCGGACTGATCGCCGCGTGGGAAACGCTGGTGCGCCTGACCGGCGTGCCGCATTTCATTCTCCCGGGGCCCACGCGCGTTGCCACGGCTCTCGTCGGGAACTGGACGTTCATTCTGGAGAACGCGGCCGTCACGCTGATCGAGATCGTGCTCGGCATGGCGGTCGGGCTGATCCTCGGGCTGTTTTGCGCGCTGGCGCTGACCGCGTCCAAGACCGCTCGCGCCTGGCTGCTGCCGCTGGTGGTGGCGAGCCAAGCGATCCCGGTTTTCGCCATCGCCCCCTTGCTCGTGCTGTGGCTCGGCTACGGCATCGCCTCGAAAATCGCGGCGGCGGCGCTGATCGTGTTCTTCCCCGTCGCGTCGGCCTTCCACGACGGTCTCGCGCGGACGAACGCCGGCTGGCTCGATCTCGCGCACACGATGGGTGCCTCGCGGCGCTCGATCCTGCTGCGCGTGCGCCTGCCCGCCGCCCTGCCCGCTTTCGCTTCGGGGGCCCGCGTCGCCGCGGCCATCGCGCCCATCGGGGCGGTGATCGGCGAATGGGTCGGCGCCTCGGCGGGGCTCGGTTTCCTGATGCTCCAATCCAACGCGCAGATGCGCGTGGATCTGATGTTCGCCGCGTTGACGGTGCTCGCCGTCTTCGCGCTCGCTTTCTACGCCCTCGTCGACAAGGCGATGGCGCTTCTCGTGCCTTGGGACCCGAAAAGGATCGATCGATGAAACTCACCCGCCGCATTTTGCTGGCAACCGGCGCCGCTTTTCTCGCGGCCCCCGCGCTCGCGCAAACCCGCTTGCGCCAATTCGACGTGCTGCTCGATTGGTTCGTCAATCCCAATCACGGGCCGCTGCTGATCGCCCAGGAGCTCGGCTATTTCCGCGACGCGGGCCTGGCGGTGCGCCTGATCCCGCCCGCCGATCCCAACGATCCGCCGCGCCTGGTCGCCGCGGGCCGCGGCGACGTGGCCGTGTCCTACCCGCACACCCAGATCATGCAGGCGGTGCAAGACATCCCGACCGCGCGCATCGGCGCGCTGATCGACACGCCCTTGTCGACGATCACCGTGCTCGCCGACGGGCCGATCAAGACGCTCGCCGACTTCCGCGGGCGGCGCATCGGCTACTCGATCTCGGGCATCGAGGTGGCCTTGCTGCGCGCCATGCTCGGCTCGGCCGGCGTGCGCGAAACCGAAGTCCAGGCGATCAACGTCAATTTCTCGCTCTCGCCCGCTTTGCTGACGCGGCGGGTGGAAGGCGTGATCGGCGCCTTCCGGAATTTCGAGCTGTTCCAGCTCGAGATCGAAGGCTCGAAGGGCCGCGCCTTCTTCCTCGAGGATCACGGCGTGCCGCTGCACGACGCGCTGATCTTCACCGCGCATCGCGACCGCGCGCGCGCCAACGATCCGTCCTTGCGCGGCTTCCTCGACGCGGTCGAGCGCGGCGCGCAATACTGCGTGAACGAGCCCGACGAGGCGTGGAAGCTGTTCTTGAAGGGCCGCGCGCAGCTCGACAACGAGCTCAACCGCCGCGCCTGGCGCGCGACGCTGCCGCGATTCGCGCATTCCCCGGCGGCGCTCGACCGCGCGCGCTTGCGGCGCTTCGCGCAATTCCTGCACGCGCACAACTTGATCGGGCGCGTGCCGGCGGACGAAAGCTACATGGCCGAGATCGGGTAGCGGTTAAATCAAACCGTCGTCCTCGGGCTTGACCCGGGGACCTCGTAAAGAAATGTCGGGCCGAAGGCCCGACATGTCGTCGGCGAGATTCTCGGGTCGCGCTATCGCGCGCCCGAGAATTGTCTGTGGCGATGGGCGTATTGTGAACTCGGATCTGCCCGCGCTACGGCGCGGGTCGATGGCGGTGCGGGGTGTCCGCCCCGACACCGCCGGCGGCGGGCGACCGTCCGAGAATCGGGTTCGCACCCGACGT
>JAMNXK010000413.1 GCA_023653245.1 Tagaea sp. | reverse complement strand
TATGTGATGCGCCGGCTCGACGGCACGGCGCTGGGCCATATCCTGGTCAACGACGCGAAGTGGCAAGGCGACCGGGTCAAGCTCGCGCGCGATTTGGGCGGCGAACTCGCCAAGCTCCACAAGCTCGTTCCGCCGCGCGCCGACCTGGCGTTCCTGAAGCCGCCCGATACGTCGCCCGCCTTGGCGGCGATCGGCGAGTATCGCGCGTGGCTCGACGCCTATCGCGACCCGCGTCCGGCGCTGGAGTTCGCTTTGCGCTGGCTCGAACGCCATGCGCCGCCGCGCGGCACGGTCGCGCTCTGCCATCGCGACTACCGGACCGGCAACTACATGGCCGATACGCACGGGCTGACCGGAATTCTCGATTGGGAGTTCGCGGGCTGGAGCGATCCGCTCGAAGATCTCGGCTGGTTCTGCGCCAAATGCTGGCGCTTCGGGCGCTGGGACCGCGAGGCGGGCGGGGTGGGCGCGCGCGCGGATTTCCTCGCCGGATACGGTTCCGCGGTCGATGCGGATGCGCTGCGCTATTGGGAGATCATGGCCCATGCGCGCTGGGCCGTGATCGCCCTTCAGCAGGGCGAGCGTTTTGTGGACAGGGGCGAGATGTCGCTCGATCTCGCGCTCACCGGCCGGCGTATCGCCGAGCTCGAATTCGAACTCTTGAGCATGTTGGCACCCGACGCGCGCGCCGATTTCGCGCTGCCGGCGATGCCGGGCGACCGCGCCAACGCGGCCGAGCTGGTGGTCGTGGCGCGGCGCGCGCTGGTCGACGATCTGATCGCGCATCTGGCCGACTCCAAGCGCCTGGACGCGCTGATGGCGGCCAACGCGCTCGCCATCGCGTCGCGCGAGATCGAGGCGACGCCGATCGATTCGGGCCCGGCGCGCGCGCTGGCCGCTGAAATCCGCGCCGGCCGGCACGACGCGAACGACGCGTTGGCCGGCGCCTTGCGCGAAAACGCGCGCGCGCGCACGGCGCTGTCGAACCCCAAATATCCGGGCGTCACCAGCCGTTGACGCGATCCCACACGGCGACGATTTCGTCCGAGCCGTCGATCACGTGATAGCGGTCGTACATCGCCGAAGTCATGCAGACATGGTTGGGCATGACCATCACCTTGGCGCCGATCGGATACTCGGCGTAGGGGAAGGGCTCGATCGCGTCCAGGCCCTTGGGCGCGCCGGCGATGCCGTGCTCCTGATGGACGTCGAGCACGGCGAGCGGCCGCGCGGGCAAAGCGGCACCGGGCTTGCGCAGAAATCCGTAACCCGCACCTTCGACGTGCTCGTTGGCGCCGATATCCTTGGACAGCGCGAGCCCGCCCGCGTCGAGCAGCAGCTGTTTGCGCGCGACGCGATGGCCGGTGACGCTGGCGAGCACGCCGACCGCCACGTCCTCGGGCGAACACATGCCGAGCCCGACCTGGAACAGATCGAAGAACACGTAGACGCCGGGGCGCATCTCGGTCACGCCGGCGAGATGCTTGGCGTGCAGCGCCGTGGGCGTCGAGCCGACGCTGACGATGTTCACAAGATAGCCGGCTTGGCGCAAGCGCTCGGCGGCGCGCGCCACGCCCGCGCGCTCCGCCTCGGCGATCTCTTCGATCTCCGAAATCGACTCGCAATGGTAGGAATGGCCCGCATGCGCCATGACACCCGCGAGCATGCCGGCCGGGCCGAGGACCGCGCCGAGTTCCAAGAGTTCGGGCGAGTCCGGCGCCACGCCGGCGCGCTCGCCGCCGGTGTCGATCTCGATGATCGCGCGGAACTTGGCGCCCAGCGCCCGCCCGCGGTCGATGATCGCGCGCGCGGTGCCGGGCTCGTCGGTGACGATTTTGAGATCGACCCCGCGCGCCATCAAGCCGGCCGCGCGGTCGAGCTTCCCCGGCACGATGCCGACGGCGTAGAGAATGTCGGTGAAGCCGCGCGCGGCGAAATACTCGGCCTCGGCCAGGGTCGAGACCGTGATCGGGCCCGTTTCGCCGCCATGCGCGACGCGCGCGACCTCGGCCGATTTGGCGGTCTTGAGATGCGGACGCAGCGACACCTTGAGATCGGCGGCGCGCGCGCGCATCCGCGCGGCGTTGCGCGCGAGCCGGACGCGATCGAGCACCAAGCTTGGCGTCGGCAGATCGGCGAGTTTCACGTCAGGGCCTCGGCGCGCCCGGGGGCGGGGCCTGGGCGCGCATCAGCGCTTCGACATGCCAGCCTTGGAACATGCGGATGCCGACATTCTGTCCGAGCTCGAAGGCGAGGGGCGTTTCGCAGCGGGACATGATCACGCGGTTGATGTCCGCTTCGGCGAGCATGGCGCCCAGTCCGCGCATCTTCCAATCGTCGGCGTGGTCCTTCATGAACACCATCTTGATCAGGTCGGCGCGCAGATCGGCGCGGCGGAAGAAGGTGATCGTGTCGGGCGTCAGCCCGTCGAGCAAGGTGCGGTAACCCGCCTTCTGCAGCGTGTCGACGGCGCGGTGATAGGCCTCCAGATCGGCGAACACGTCCTGGCGCGGCAACTCGATGATGATGCTGCCCTTGGCCAGGAACGTGCCGATGCGCTGGTCGAACTCGCGAAAGCGGTCGGACAGCACCGTATCGACGTTGAGATTGATCGAGATGTTGCCGGCCGCCTTGGTGAGATAGCCTTCCTGCAGGGCGCGCAGCAGGCGCTGGTCGAAGGTGCGGAACAGCATCTGCAGCAGGCCGCGCTGGCCGCGCATGTTGAGCCGCGGCTGGATCAGGTTGCGCACGTCGTTCACGGAGAAATGATACTCGCGGAAGATCGGCCGCAGCTGGTTGGCCGATAGCGCGATGCAGACCGGCTGGTTGCGCAGCAGCGCCTTGATGTCGGCCTTGCCGAATAGCTCCTCGAGCGCCGTCAGCGTGGAGGCGTTGAAGGCCTGGAAATTCTGCGCGAAGAGCGGGGTTTGGGCGCCGGCGCGCGCGACCGCGCGGTTGCGCGCGTCCTGCTGGCTCTTGTAGTCCTCCAACAAGGCGCGCGCGTAGTCGTGGAAGTCGTTGAACTGCGATTCGAAGCTGTACCATGTGCAGCTTTCTTCGATCTGATCGTCGGGCAAACCCGTGGCGACCGAATGGCGGCGCAGCAGCTCGTCGAGCTCGGTGACGACGCTCTCGAACTGGTTGGGATTGTCGACGCGGAAGACGAACACGATGTCGAAATTGGCGAGCTGGTAGACCGCCCCTTCGAGGCGGTTCACCATCTCCCGGATCGCGTGGAAGACGACGTAGAAATTCTCCCGGCGGCGGTTGAACCACTGGGTCCGCTTCATCGACAGGACGACCGCCATGCGCGGCACCGTGTTCCCGGTGCGCTTGATGCGCTCGAGGTCGGAGATCAACGTCTCTTCGTCGGTGCGTGGGTTTGTGCCGGTGTCCATCGGTCCTGAAGGTTCGGGGCGTGCGGAACTTTAGCGATGCTTTTGTTTTCCCGCGCGGATTCAGTCTCTCACGCGCGCGCGGACGGATACAATACCATGGCGCGAGTCGCCGCGTCCGCCAAGAGGATCGGTGTCTTTCGGAACGCAGCGGGTACGCGCGAG
>JAMNXK010000019.1 GCA_023653245.1 Tagaea sp. | reverse complement strand
GATCGCGACGTCGCCAACCCCAAGCCGGTCGGCTCGACCGCGCATCTGGCGCTGGCGCGCACCGGCGTGTCGCTGGTGCCGAGCGCTTAGAAGAACCCCGCCGAGCCGCCGTCGACGGTCAGGATCGCGCCGGTCACGTAGCTCGCCGCCTCCGAGCACAAGAACAGCGCGGGCCCACCCAGTTCTTCGGGCCGGCCCCAGCGGCCCATCGGCGTGCGGCCTTCGACCTTCGCCTTGAACTCGGGCGTTTCGTGCAGGCCCTTGGTGAGGTCCGTCACGATGAAGCCCGGCGCGATCCCGTTGACGTTGACGCCGTAGGGGGCGAGATCGGCGGCCAGCGCGCGCACCATGCCTTCGAGCGCCGTCTTCGCCGTGGCGTAGGCCGGCACCTGCGCGCGCGCGTTGCGCGCCATCAGCGAAGTCGTATAGAGGATGCGGCCCCATTTGTTGGGCGCCATCCGGCGTCCCGCCTCGCGACCCAGAACGAAGCCCGCGCGCACATGGGTATTCATCACCGCGTCGAAATCGGCGGTGGTGAAGTCGAAGATCGGTTTGCGGATCGCCTGGCCGGCGTTCGAAACCAGGATATCGAGCCGCCCGTGCCGCGCGACGATGCGGTCGAGAGCCGCGATCGTCGCCGCTTCGTCGTTGACGTCGAAGGCTTCGGCCGTGGCGCCGAGTTTCGCGGCGGCCGCGTCGCAAGCGGCCTTGTCGCGTGCGTTGATGACGACCTTGGCGCCGGCCCCCGCGAGGGCTTGCGCCATCGCCAAGCCGATGCCGCGCGAGCCGCCGGTGACCAGCGCCACGCGGCCGGTGAGATCGAAAAGCTTGTTCGCGGTCATGCGTTCCCCCTAACGGAGGAGCTTGCCAAGCCGGGCGGCAAAGGGCAATCGCGATCGATGCCGCGACCGTGGCTTGCGCGGGCGGGTTGGGCGCGTCAGGATCGCTGCGAATATCCGGGGAGGATTCGATGGCGGGGCGTTTGAAGGGCAAGATCGCGGTCGTGACGGCGGCGGGGCAGGGGATCGGCAAGGCGAGCGCCGAACTCTATTTGGCCGAGGGGGCGAAGGTGATCGCCACCGATCTCGACGAAAGCAAGATGGCCGATCTCAAGGCCAAGGGCGCCGTGGCGCGCAAGCTCGACGTGATGGACAAGGCGGCGATCCGCGCGCTCGCCGCCGATATCGGCCCCATCGACGTGTTGTTCAACTGCGCGGGCTTCGTGCATCACGGCACGATCCAGGATTGCGACGACGCCGCGTGGGATTTCTCGATGAATCTGAACGTCCGCTCGATGTTCTGGACGATCCAGGCGTTCCTGCCCGCCATGCTCGCCAAGGGCAAGGGCACGATCGTGAACATGTCCTCGGGTTGTTCGTCGATCAAGGGTGCGCCCAACCGCTTCGTCTACGGCACCACCAAGGCGGCCGTTCTGGGCCTCACCAAATCGATCGCGATCGACTACGTGCGCAAGGGCATCCGCTGCAACGCGATCTGCCCGGGCACGGTCGACACGCCCTCGCTGCATGGACGTGTCGGTGCCGCCGCCGATCCCGAACAGGCGCGCAAGGATTTCATCGCCCGCCAGCCGATGGGCCGGCTCGGCACGGCCGAGGAGATCGCCGATCTGGCGCTGTTCCTCGCCTCGGACGAATCGAGCTTCATCACCGGTGCCGAATTCAAGATCGACGGCGGCTGGACGACGTAGACCCCCTCAATACGTGCTGCGCCCGCCGGTGATGTCGAACACCGCTCCGGTCGAGAACGAGCATTCGGGCGAGGCGAGCCACACGGCCAGGGCCGCGATCTCGTCGATCTGCACGAAGCGGCCCATCGGGATCTTGCCGAGCATGAAGGCCACGTGCGCTTCGGTCATCTGCTTCAGGATATCGGTGTCGGCGACGGCCGGCGTGACGCAATTCACCAGCACGTTCGACTTGGCGAGCTCCTTGCCCAGCGATTTGGTGAGACCGATCAGGCCCGCCTTGGCGGCCGAGTAGGCCGGCGCGTTGGGGTTGCCTTCCTTGCCCGCGACCGAGGCGATATTCACGATCCGACCCCAGCCCGCCTTCATCAGGTGCGGGACGACCGCCCGGCAGCACAAGAAGGGGGCGGTGAGGTCGACCTCGATCACCTTGCGCCAATCGGCGACGGGATATTCCCAGGTCGTGGCGTTGGGGCCGGTGATGCCGGCATTGTTGACCAGGATCTCGATCCCGCCCATCGCCCCGAGGCTACGATGGGTCGCGGCTTGAACGGCCGCGTCGTCGGTCACGTCGACCGCGGCGGTGTGCACGTCGCCTTGGCCGGCCAGGCGCTTGACGGCGGCGTCCAACGCCGACGCGTCGCGGTCCCACAGCGTGACCGAAGCGCCCGAGGCGAGCAGGCGCGAGGCGATGGCAAGGCCAATGCCGCGCGCGCCGCCGGTGACGATGGCCCGCTTGCCGGCCAGATCGATCTTGTTCATGACGTTTCCTCCCTAGTGACTGCGCGCCGTGCCCAGGCGCTTCTCCAGCGACGCCGACCAGCGCGACATCGCGAAACACGCGAACCAGAATATCGTGCCCGCGAACACGTAGCCCTCGACATTGTAGCCCACCCATTTGGGATCCGCCGAGGCCGCGTGCACGATGCCCAGCAGGTCGAACAGCGACACGATCAGCACCAGCGTCGTGTTCTTCGACAGGGCGATGAATTCGTTGGCGAGCGCGGGCAAGGAGATCCGCAAAGCCTGGGGCAGCACGATCAGAGAGGTGGCGCGCCAATAGCCCAGGCCCAAGGCGGCGGCCGCCTCGTACTGGCCCTTGGGCACGGCCTGCAGCCCGCCGCGGATCGCCTCGGCCATGTAGGCCGCGACCACCAGCGTCAGGCCCGTCACCGCGCGGATCAAGCGATCGACGTTCACCGGCAGGATCAGCGGCAGCAGCAGCGAGGCCAGGAAGATCACCGTGATGATCGGCACGCCGCGCCAGAACTCGATGAACGCGACCGAGAGCGTGCGGATCACCGGCAATTCCGATTGGCGGCCCAGTGCCAGCAGCACGCCCAGCGGAAAGGCGAAGATGCCGGCATAGACGGTCATGAACACCGTCAGCATCAGCCCGCCCCATTGGCGCGTCTCGACATAGGGCAAGCCGCCGAAGCCGCCGAGCAGCAGCCACAGCCCGACCAGCGGGTAGACGCCCAGCAGCACGGGGAGCGCGAACCGCTTGCCCGGCAGGCGGTCCCACGCCGCCCAGACGACCGCCGCGACGAGGAGTGCGGCCGCCAGATCGACGCGCCAGGTCTGCGCGGCGGGGTAAAGCCCGTACATGAACTGGTCGAAGCGCGCGCGCACGAACACCCAGCACGCGCCGCCCGAATCGCACGCCGTGCGGTCGTCGCCGATCCAATCGGCCTTGAAGATCGTCCAATCGAGGATCGGCGGCAGGAAGCGCCAGACGAGCCACACGCAAGCGAGCGTGATCGCCGCGTCGAGCCACGAGGCGAACAGATTCGCGCGCGTCCAGGCGAGCGCCTTCATCGCGTCACCAGCGCGATGCGCGCGTTGTACCAGTTCATGAAGGCCGACACGGCCAGCCCGATCGACAGATAGATCGCCAGCGTGATGGCGATGATCTCGATCGCTTGGCCGGTGGCGTTCAACGCCGAACCCATGAACACGCTGACCACTTCGGGATAGGCGATGGCGGCACCGAAGGACGAGTTCTTGAGCAGATTGAGGTATTGGCTGGTCATCGGCGGGACCATCACGCGCAGCGCTTGCGGGATCACGATCAGGCGCAAGGTCTGGCCTTGCGTGAGGCCGAGCGACAACGCCGCTTCCTTCTGGCCCTTGCCCACCGCGAGAATTCCCCCGCGCACGACTTCGGCGATGAAGCCCGCCGTGTAGGTCACCAGGGCCGCGAACAAAGCGACGAATTCGGGGATCAGCACGAAGCCGCCGCGGAAATTGAACCCGCGCAAGCCGGGCACGTCCCAGCTCGTGGAGAGCGCCGCGAGAACCAAGGCGGCGAGCGGGGCGAGGCCGAACAAGGCGACGCCCGCGATCCACAGCGGGAACGCCTCGCCGGTTTCGGCCTGGCGGCGCTTGGCCCAGCGCCGTACCAACAGGAAGCAAACGCCCGCGATCGCCAGCACGACCGGCATTCCCGCGAAGACCGCGGGATCTTCGGGCGAGGGCACGTAGAGCCCGCGATTGTTGAGGAAGGCGAGTCCGCCCAAATCCCACGACGCGCGCGGCGGCGGCAGCGCGCGGATCACGCCGAAATACCAGAAGAACACGAACAGCAGCAGCGGGATGTTGCGCACGAACTCGACGAAGCCGCCGGCGAGTCCGCGCAGCAGGAAGTTCTTCGACAGCCGCGCCACGCCGATCGCGAAGCCCAGGATCGTGGCGAAGACCATGCCGAAGATCGCCACCAGCAGCGTGTTGGTCACGCCCACCCACAGCAGGTCCAGGATGGTCCCTTGCGGCGAGTAGCCGACGATGCGGAAGGGCACGTCGATGCCCGACGAGCGCCACAGGAAGTCGAAGCCCGACGCGATGCCGGCTTTGACCATGTTCTCCGACGCGTTCGCGACGAAGTACCAGATCGTCCAAACGAGAGCGCCCGCGACCGCAGCCTGGGAGAACCAGGCGCGGACGCGGGCGTCGTAGTACCAGTTTCTCAGTCGCGAAGCGGCCACGCGGCACCAGCCTTGGACCGGCCTCCCCTTCGACGGGCTCAGGGTGAGGCCTACTTCAAAATGGCCTCATGGTGAGCCCGTCGAACCATGAAGCCGAGCGCGCCGGCGTCAGACACTCATTGGAACGGCGGGGTGAAGATCAGGCCGCCTTGGGTCCACAACGCGTTGGGGCCGCGCGGCAGCTTGAGCGCCGAGGCCATGCCGACCGTGCGCTCGTAGCTTTCGCCGTAATTCCCGACCTGTTTGATGGCGTTGTACATCCAGTCGTTGGACAGGCCGAGCATCTGGCCGAAATTGCCCTCCACGCCGAGGATGCGGCGCACTTCGGCGTTGGTCGAGGTGCGGCGAAGCTCGTCCGCGTTGGCCGACGTGATGCCGAGCGCTTCGGCGGCGATCATGCCGTTCAGCGTCCAGCGCACCACCGCCTGCCAGCGCTCGTCGCCCCAGCGCACGGTCGGGCCTTGCGGATCGTTGGAGATGAGCTCGGTCAGGATGACGTGGTCGTCCGGCGCCTTCAATTTGGAGCGCTGGCCCGCCAGCGCGCCGAAGCCGGCGGTGTAGGCGTCGCAGCGTTCGGCGTCGTAGGCGGCGATGGCGTCGTCGTTGCGCTGGAAGTTGACGATGGTCACGCGCTTGCGCCGCTCGGCGAACCAGTCGGTCGCCTGCTTCTCCTCGGTCGAGCCGGCGGCCACGCAGATCGTCGCCCCGTCCATCTGGTCGGGCTTGGCGATGTTGGCCTTCTTGCGCACGATGAAGGTCTGGCCCTCGTAGAAATTGATCCCGAGGAAATTCACGCCGAGCGTGGCGTTGCGCGAGAAGGTGATCGTCGTGTTGCGCGACAGCAGATCGACCTGGCCCGATTGCAGGATCGGCCAGCGTTGCTGCACCGAGGTCGGCGTGTACTTGACCTTGGTGGCGTCGCCGAGCACGGCGGCGGCGAGTGCGCGGCAGAAATCGACGTCGATGCCCTGCCATTCGCCGCGATCGTTGGCGAAGGAGAAACCCGGCAAGCCCAAATGCACGCCGCATTCGAGATGGCCGCGCGCGCGGATGGCGTCGAGCGTCGGGCTCGGCGCGATCTGCTGGGCGGACGCGCCGGCGGCGCATGCGAAGAAAGCGGCGGCGGCGAAAGCCGCGCCAAGGCGTCGTTTCATGGGAATCCCCCTCCCTGTTGAGGAGGGGGATTGTGACGATCTAGCGGCGGCGGTTCAAGTGCCCCAGATTTCGCGCGTGGCGCTCGAATACCAGCCCAGCGTATAGCGGGATTCGAGCAGGCGATGCTGGGCGGCGTCGGGCGGCGTGCGCGGGCTGACGCCGCCGGCCCCTTGCACCGCCACGATGCCTTGCGGCGTCGAGCGATAGATGTCGGCCACCGAAATCCCGTAATCGGGCGACAGCAGCGAGTAGCAGGTATTCGCGAAAACCGGCGCGAAGGTCGGGCGCCCGTTGATCGCGGCGGCGATCGCCTTGGCGACGAACTTGCCCTGGCTGTTGGCCGCGAAGCCCGATTTGGGCATGGCGCCGGCGATCGACGCGTCGCCGATCACGTGGATGTCCTTGACGCGCGTCGATTCGAAGGTGAAGGGATCGACCGGGCACCAGCCGGCCATTCCGCCTTCGGTCGCCGCGAGGCCCGAATCGCGCGCGATGCGCCCGGCGAATTGCGGCGGCACGACGTTGATCACGGCGGCGCGATGGCGCTGGCCGAATTCGGAGACCAGCGTCATCTCGCCCGCGATCACTTGCGTGACGCGGCCGTCGCGGCCCAGCGGCACCCATTCGATCATGCCCGGATAGAGCGCGTTCCAGCCGTCCTGGAACAGCGCCTGTTTGGAGAACGCGTCCTTGGAATCGAGCGCCAGGATTTTCGAGCGCGGCTTGTTGGCCTTGAGATAATGCGCGATGACCGAGATGCGCTCGTAGGGCCCGGGCGGGCAGCGGAACGGATTGGGCGGCAAGGATAGCGCGACCACGCCGCCATCCGGCATGGCTTCGAGCTGGCGGCGCAGCAGCAGCGTCTGCGGACCGCCATGCCAGGCATGCGGCAGGCGTTCGGCGGCGGCTTCCGTGTAGCCGTCGAGCGCGCCCCAGCGGATGTCGATGCCCGGCGAGACGACGAGTTTGTCGTACTTGATCGACGCGCCGCCGGCGGTGCGCACGGTCTTGGCGACCGGATCGATGGCGGTGGCCATCTCGCGCACATGGCGCACCCCGTGCGTGCCGGTGAGCGCCGCGTAGCTATGGGTGATGTCTTCGATCCGCTTGAAGCCCGAGATCACGTAGTTCGAGAACGGGCAGGTGACGAACTCGCTCTTGGGCTCGATCAGCGTGACCGCGATGCCGGGGTCTTCGAGGCGCAGGAACTTGGCGGCGGTCGCCCCGCCGAAGCCGCCGCCGATCACGACGACATGGGCTTTGGACTGGGTCTGGACGGCGCAAGCCGACAGCGCCGAGGTGGCGAGCAGCGAGGCGGTGAAGGCGCGGCGGGAAATCTTCGTGCGGGTCATTTTCGGTTCCTCCGGTCAGCGCCAATTGGCCGAGATATAGGCGGCCAGGGTTGCGATCTCCTCGTCGGAGAAGCCCTTGGCGTGACGGTTCATCACCGTGGACGGGCGGCGGTCGGTCTTGAATTCCAGCATCGCCGTTTGGATCTGTAGCGCCGTCTTGCCGTTGATCGCGGGGATCTCGGCGACGCTGCGGCCGGCCGGGCCGTGGCAGCCCGAGCACGTCGCCGAGAGCACGTTGCCCGGTGCCGGCGCCATCGCGGCGGCGGCGGGATTGGCCGGGGGCGGCGTGGGCGTCTGGGCGATGGCGATCCCGGCGGCGAGGGCCGCGAAGGTCGCGGCGATGGCGAGGGCGTTGCGCATGTGTCTCCCTTTTCGTTCGGGCCGTCGTTGCGGCGCGTTGACGCAAGTGTGACGTCCGGCTCCGGACCTGACAAGTCTCAAGAACGCACGACTTCGCACGCGGGATTTCGCGCGCGCAAACCGGAAAATCTAATGCGGGCGTTTAGGCCGCTTCGCGCGCCGCGGCGTCCTTGGCCGCGACCAGGCCGAGCACGACATGCGTGTCGCCGTCGGCCAGCGGCACCAGGATCGCGCGCCATGCCGCGCTTTCGATCGTCATCGGCGCCAGCACCAGCCAGGCCTCGAACGCCGCGTCGGCGAGCGCGCTGCCGGGCGCGTCGAGCAGGTCCGGCGGGCAATCGGCGCCCGCCAAACGGACCGCGTAGCCGTCCTCGCCGGCGGGGGCGAGCAGAAACGCCGCGCGCGCCCCGCTGCCGGGCAGGCGCAGCAAGGGGAACGCCGCGCGGGTGGCGCAGCCGCCGGGCCCGCGTTTTTCCTCCCACGCCCAAACCAGGCGGGCGAGGGGAAGCGGCAGGTCTTCGCCGATGTCGAAGCGACGTGCGATCATGGAAGCAAGAATCGACGCCGAACCTGACGCGAAGCTGAACGCGCCGAACTAACCGACGTACCGCAGCGCGGGAAAGTTTTCGTCGAGCGCGAAGCCGAACTCGGCGAATAGGCCGGCGGCGATGGCCAGGCCCGTCGCGAACAGCGTCAGGCCCGCGATTTTGGCGAGCGTCGTTTGGCGCGAAAAATTCCCGCGCAAAACGCGATTGAAAATGGGAATCGCCAGCCATGCGAAAACCGCAAGCCCCGCGCCATAGGCGGCGAGCGCGGCGGGTCCGATTTCCGCGGCTCGGGCCAAGGCCGCGCTGGGCAACGGCGCCCAGCCGAACGCGAAGGCAAAGCCCAGAAACGGCGCGCTTGTCTTCGCGCCGGGCACGCGCAATGCGCCCATCGCGTCGATCCCGAACGCGGCGATCGCCAGCCCCGCGAGGACCGCGCCGAAATCGGCATGGCTGATCAGCCACCCGTCGCCTGCGTTCAGCAACGCGAAGCCGGCGGCGAAGCTCGCGACGAAACCGAGGGGCGCCAACCAATGTCCGTCGCGTGAAGTCGCCCACGCCCAGGCGAGAATCGCGGGCAGGAGGGGCAGCATCGGGGCGCCCAAGGCACCCGTCAGCCCCGCGCCAAACGCTTGGAATATTTCGATCATTTCATGGTTTTCCGGTCTTGATCTGAATCAATGTGGCCCTTGGCGAAGGGTGCCAGAGTAGCGCATCGGATCGAAGGAGAGAGCGATGGCTTGCGCGAGAACCTGCAAGAGCGACGAATCCGCCAGCGACTGCCGGCGCCGCTGCGGCGCGACGCTTCGGCGTTCGCCGTCGCTGCTCGAACCCGATCTCGCCGGCTATGCGCTGATGGGCGCGCAGCTCGAAATGCTCGCGGCGTTGGGCACGCAAGACCGCCCGCGTCTCTAACCGAGTGCCGCGCGGATCGAGGCTTTGTAGCCCTCGGGCATGTTCAGCGCGTCGACTTCGCCGGGTGCGAACAAGCCCAGTTTCTTGTGCTCGTGGCTCAGGCGCGGCACGACGCCCGACGGCGCGTCGCACGCATAGGTGACGATCACGACTTCGATTCCGGGCCGGATGCGATAGAGCCAGGAATCGAGAATGCGCCCGACCGTCGCGCGCAGGCCGAGTTCCTCGTCGATTTCACGTGCCAGGCACGCTTGCGGATCCTCGCCGGGTTCGAGCTTGCCGCCGGGCAATTCCCATTCGTCGCGCTCGTTGAACAACAGGCACACGCGCCCATCGACCGTCACCACCCCCTTGATGGCGACGGGGAAGCGATGGGCGCGATTGTCGCCGGGCAGCTCAGCCACGCGCGGCGAGCGCCTTCACCGCCCCCGCGAGCGAGCCTTCTTCGAGATATTTGAGCGCCAGCACGGCGCCCGCCACGATCCCCACCACGGCCAGGAACGAGCCGAGCGCCAGCGTCGAAAGCCCCGTGATACCCTGGCCCACGGTGCAGCCCAAGGCCGACACGCCGCCGATTCCCATCATCACCGCGCCGGTGGAAGTCCGCAGAAAGTCGGACGTGTCGCGGAAGCTTTCCAGGCGCCACGTGCCCGAGGCCTTGGCCGCGAGGCCCGCGCCCAGAATCACGCCGGCCACCGTCGCGGCGCCGAAGGTGATTTTCGAACCCGTCCAAAACATCAGATAGACGAGCGCGTCGCCCACCGGTGCCACGAAGGTGAACGAGGCGAGCGGCGTGGGCTCGAAATCGTCGGCGCCGAGAACGCCGGTGATCGCCCAGCCGGCGACGATCGAAGCGCCGATGCCGAGGCCCGCGGCGACGTCGCGCGCGCTCGCGCGGAATTCGCGGTCCTTGAAGCACCAGGCGAGCAGTGCGGCCGCGAGGATCGCGCCGATCGCGACGCGCGACACGCCGAGCAATTCGGGCAGACCTTGGCCCGCGAAACCCAGCGCGCGCAGATCGAGATTGGTCGTCTCCCACGTCGCCACGCGCGCGGCCCCGACGATGCCGCGCAGCGTCGCGTAGGCGGAAATCCCGAGCAGGATCAGCACGACCCAGCTCTTGAGATTGCCCGCACCCGCGCGCACCAGGTTGCGCTGGCCGCAGCCGCCCGCCAGCACCATGCCGAAGCCGAACACCGCACCGCCGAAGATCGCACCCGACCAGCCGAGATTGGGCGTGAGATAGATCGACTTGCCCAGATCGACGGCGCCGGCCGCGTGCAAAGCGGTCGCGCCGAGGAGGGCTACGGCGATCGCCGCGACCCAGGCCCGCAAGCGGCGCATATCGCCCATGACGACCGCGTCGGAGATCGCGCCCATGGTGCAGAAATTGGTGCGCTGGGCCAGCGCGCCGAAGGCCGTTCCGGCGGCGATTCCGGCGAGCGCCACGAGGAGATGGACCGATAAATCCGTCATCGAAGGAGGGTCTTTCAATATTCGAAGACGCTAATGTACCGCTTGCCGCCGCGCGCCGTCACGCCGTAATCTCGCGCCCCATGTCCACCACCGAACTCGACGTCAAAGGCCTGAACTGCCCCTTGCCCGTGCTGCGGGTCAAGAAGGCGATGTCCGGCTTGCCCGCGGGCGCCACGCTCAAGGTCTACGCGACCGACCCGGGCGCCCCCAAGGATGTCGAGGCTTTCTGCAAGGCCTCGGGCAATCAGTTCAAATCGTCCGTCGAGCAAGACGGCGTGTTCGTCTTCGAACTCGGCAAGACCGGTTGAGCCGCGCCTCGCGCGAAGGGCCCTGGCTGCTGCTGTCGCTCGCGCTCCTGTGGGGCGTCAACTGGCCGGCGATGAAGCTCGCCGTGCTCGAGATGGGGCCGTGGACGTTCCGTGTCATCTGTCTTTACGTCGGCGCGCTCGGGCTGTTCGCGATCGCGTGGAAGCTCGGCCTGTCGATGCGCGTGCCGCGCGGGCGCGGCCGCGAATTGATCGTCGCCTCGCTGCTCAACGTGACGATCTGGCACGTGTGCTCGGCCTACGGTCTCATGCTGGTCGAGGCGGGGCGCGCCTCGCTGATCGCCTTCACCATGCCGATCTGGGTCGGGGTGTTCGGCGCGGTTTTCCTGGGCGAGATTCTGGACGCGCGCAAGACGGCCGCCCTCGCGCTGGGGGCCCTGGGCTTGGCGCTGCTGGCCATGCCCGCCTTCGCCGGTCTTGCCGCCTCGCCGCTCGGATTCTTTTTGATGCTGGCCTGCGCCGTGGGCTGGGCGACGGGCACGCTCTACCTCAAGCGCCGGGGCTTCGGCATGAACGCGGTTTCGCTGACCGCCTGGCAGCTGGCGATCGGCGGCGTGCCGGTGTTGCTCGGCATGCTCGCCATCGACGTGCCGGCCGGAATCTGGCGCGTCGAAACGCCGAGCCTCGCGGGCTGGGTCGGGATCGTCTACGCGGCCACGGTGCCGATGATCTATTGCCATTGGGCGTGGTTCCGCGCGCTGGAGATTCTGCCCGCGCAGGCCGCGTCCTTGGGGGTTCTCGCCGTGCCGGTCGTGGGCGTGGCGTCGTCGGCATGGCTGACGGGCGAGCGCTTCGCCGCGCTCGACTACGCGGGGATGGCCGCGATCCTCGCCGCGTTGTTCATGGCGATGGCGGTCCGGCCGGCTTCTTCGAACGCGTGACCAGCGCCAAGATGCCGACGGCAAGCACGAACACGCCGAGCATCACATAGTGGAAATAGGCCGTGACGTCGCCGAAGACGCTCTCCAGCGCGTGGCCGAAAACGTAGCCGAAGCCGACGAAGGCGACCGCCCACACGAAGGCGGCGACGAAATTCAACGCCGCGAAGCGCAAGGGATCGATCCTGGCCAGGCCCATCGCGAAAGACGCGAAGTTGCGCACGCCGTAGACGAAGCGGAATGTCAGGATGAACCAGGTGTCGTAGCGCTCGAGCCAGGACATCGCGCGCTCGACGCCGGGCTTCCAGCCGGGCCGCTTGGCGAGCAGCCGGAGGCCTTGGGTGCGTCCGAGCCAGAACCACGTCTGGTCGCCCGCGAAGCTGCCCAGCCACGCGGCCAGGAATAGCGGCACGAGGGCGAGCTTCTCCTGCTGGGCGGCGGCACCGGCGAAAATGACGAAGGTCTCGCCCTCGAAGAACGTCCAGACGAAAGTCACGGCGTAGACGAGCGTACCGTACTCGGCGATGAGCTGATCGACGTTCACCTCGGGCGTTTCCTCGCAAGGCGTGCTATGGTTCGTGGCCCATTCTAGCGGTCGCCGGAGAAGCTCCCATGCGTTTTTTCGCCGTCTTCGTCCTTGTCCTGTCCTTCGCCACCGCGGCGCAAGCGGCCGACGATCCGCGCCCGAACACCGGCGCCCCCAAGCTCAGCCCCGAGGCCGAGAAGCTCAATCAGCGCAATCCGCATGTGTTCCATGCCGGGCCCGGACGCCCGCTGGAAGGCTCGGTCTATATCGCGCCCTCGCGCATTCCCAAGCCCGAAACCAAGAAATAGCGGCTACTGACCGGTCTCGCTGCACTCGGTGCCGCCGCCCAAAGTGCGCACGCAGCGGAAACGCTGGTTCGGATCGGGCTTGGCTTCCTTGGCGTCGTCCCAATAGCGCGCGCGTGCGTCGCACACGAGTTTCCGATCCCCGGACGCCCACAAGCCGTCGCACGCGCCGGGCAGGAAATGCGGGCCGACGATCAACGCCGCGCCGATCGTCCCCGGTCCGACGATGGTGAACAGCGCGTCCTCG